>NATV01000115.1 GCA_003094535.1 gamma proteobacterium symbiont of Ctena orbiculata
AGCCCTTGGTGTCGATGACATACTCTTCCGCCTGAAGGGGTGTTGCAAAGATAAAGCTGGCTGCTATCAGTGGTATTAAATGGTTTTTCATCGGTTTCTCCATCTGTTTATTGATACAAACTTTCAGTTTAGGAGCGGCTGGCGGTCATCTTTCTACGCCGCCCCGACAGCACGTCCCTGTGCTGACAGGGCTACCGCGGCGTCCCTGCCGCTGCTGCGAAAGACCATCATCAGCCGCTCGTTTAACTGCAAGTTGGTAGTTTCCAAATTATTGCTCATTCAGCTTCCCGGCCCCGTACCAATTGTTGAGTAATGGTAGCAACCCGAGCGCCGTATGCCTCTGCGGTGGCAATATCCCCCGTGGATGGGGCATCACCGGGATTAACCTGAAAGCTGGCGGCCATCGGTCCCATATAGGATCCGATCCGATTCAACACCTCTGGACCCGGCCCTTCGATGCGGTTCATGGAATCCGGATCGCTGGCCGCCGGTTGCATACCGAGACTGACATAGATCATGCCGTGCTGCATCGCATTGATCACAAGTCCAACCAGGGTATTCAACTTATCCCCTGAATAGGAACTGGAGTTGGTGAAGGCCCCCGCCACCTTATCCTTCCAGGATTGGGTGAACCACTTCGCAGCCGCAGTCTCAAGAAACTTTTTCATCTCCGCGGACATGCTTCCCATATAGGTGGGTGTACCGAAGATTATCCCATCCGCATCATCGAGGCTGTCCAGATCCGCCCCGGCCTCTTCCGCTGTGAGCAACACGGCCTCCACGCCATCAACAGATGCAGCGCCTTTATGCACCGCCTCCGCCTGCAACTTGGTGTGGCCGAAGCCACTGTGATAGACAATTGCAACCTTTGTCATCCGATTCTCTCCTCCGAGTTGTGTTGGATCCCCAGCATGCGCTTGAGGGTCCAGTCGTGGTCAAAAAAGTGGTGTTTCAGCGCCGCCAGGGTATGTAGCAGGCTGAGAATGATGATGCTCCAGGAAAGGTAGAGATGGACCTTGCCGGCGATATCCTCCTGACCTTCGACGCCGCTCAGGGTCGCCGGTATCGTGAACCAGTCGAATACCTCCAGCGGCCGGCCATCGGCTGTGGTAATCAGATAGCCGCTGATCATGACGATGAAGATCAGCAGATAGAGCAGCCAGTGCACCAGGGTGGCAGCCAGGCGTTCGTACCCTTTATGGGTTGGCAGATGGTCCGGTCGCGGCGAGACGAAGCGCCACCCGAGGCGCAGCAGCAGCACAAGGAAGAGCACCACACCGATACCCTTGTGCCACCAGGGCCCGAGCTGGTACCAGGGATCGTAGTAGCCCAGATCACGCATCCACAAGCCGAGGCCGAAGAGGCCATAGATCACCAGCGCCACCAGCCAATGCAGCAGGATAGCGACCAGGCCGTAGTTCTCCCTGTCATTGGCCAGGCGCATCAGAAACGGCCCTCCTGATAGTCGCTGAATGCCTGTTGCAACTCCGCTTCGCTGTTCATGACGAAAGGACCGCGCCTGGCGATGGGCTCATTGAGCGGCTGACCTGCCACCAACAGCAGGCGACTCGATTCCTGCGCTGTTATTTCCACGCTCTCTCCCTGGTCCAGCACAGCCAGACTGCCCCCTTCCAGCTTGGTTCCATCGATCGATACCGATCCCTCGATGAGGTAGACAAAGCCATTATAGGCCGGCGGCAAAGGCTCGCTGAACCAGCTATCCGCAGGCAGCGTGATATCGTAGAAGAGCGCTGGCGTCGCCAGTTCGCTCACCGGTCCAGTCGTCTGCCGGGAGGTCTGTCCTGCCACCACACGAAGCTCGACACCATCACTCCGCTGCTCCCGTGGGATCGCCTCGCGGTCGAACTCCTGGTAGCGCGGCGCAACCATCTTTTGACCTGACGGCAGGTTGACCCAGAGCTGGAAGCCCGACAACAGACCGTCCTGCTGCTGCGGCATCTCGGAGTGGATCACCCCCCTCCCGGCGGTCATCCACTGCACACCCCCCGTCTCCAGGAGACCGGTATGGCCGGCATTGTCCCGATGCTCCACCTGACCGGCAAGTAGGTAGGTCACGGTCTCGAATCCGCGGTGCGGATGGGGTGGAAAACCACCGATGTAGTCATCCGGATCGTCGGATACGAAATGGTCCAGGAGTAAAAAGGGATCGAACTGGGGCAGCTGGGCTCCGCCGATGACACGGGTAAGGCGAACACCGGCCCCATCGGACGTCTCCTGACCGACTACGATTCTCTTGATGCCTCTACTGTTCTGAACAAGCTGTTCCATGACAGCCTCCTCGCATAATTGCTTAGTGATTTAATCAGTTATTGATCAGTTTAGGTTGTCAATTACGAAGATAAAGACCACAATTCAGGAAACACTGTTGCTGAATTTGGAACAATGGACCGATTAGCGTGCTTAGAGAGCTTTGTTGCCGTGGTTGAGTCGGGTCAGTTCAGCGCGGCCGCGGAACGCCTGGGATTGGGTAAATCGGTGATCAGCCGGCGGGTTTCGGAGCTTGAGGAGTATCTGGGTGCCCTACTGATCCAGCGCACCACGCGCCGTCTCTCCCTCACCGAGGCCGGCCGTACCTTCTACCCAAGGGCGATTCAACTGCTGGAGGACCTGGCGGAGGCGGAGCAGTCCGTCTCCAGCGCCCAGCATGCCTTGAGCGGGCGCATTCGTCTTGCCGCCCCTCTATCCTTCGGTCTGATGCATCTGGCCCCCGCGATAAACAGCTTCATGACCCAGCATCCCGGGGTGATACTCGACATGGACTTCAACGACAGCCAGGTCGACCTGATCCAGGAGGGCGTGGACCTGGCCCTGCGCATCGGCCGGCTCGAGGACTCCACCATGGTCGCCCTGCCCCTGGCACCGATCCGCGCGGTGGTCTGCGCCAGCCCCGGCTACCTTGCACGCTACGGTACACCGCAGACACCGCAGGCACTGTCGGGTCATCAATGCCTCTGCTACTCCAATCTGCCGGAGCCGCAAAAGTGGCGATTCATCGACAGCGAAGGCGGGACGCATAATGTGAGGGTAGAGAACCGCATGCTGACCAACAACGGCCAGATCATCCTCGAGGCCGCCGCTGCGGGACACGGCATCTGCATCTCCCCCACCTTCATCGCCTATAGAACCATCCTCGAGGGACGCCTGGTGCCGATCCTTAGCGATTACAAGATCCCCGAGGCAACCGCCTATGCCATCTACCCGAACCGTCGTTTCATACCGCAGCGTGTCAGGGTGCTGGCGGAGTA
>NATV01000116.1 GCA_003094535.1 gamma proteobacterium symbiont of Ctena orbiculata
TGGGAAGGTTCAAACCCACAACGCCGATCGATGTCTCCCCCGGGCAGATGAAGGTCGGGCGCTACCTGGTAAGAGATAACAGAAACTACGGCATGATCGATGTGGCCACTGTGCTGCGCAAGTCGAGCAACGTCGGTGCGAGTAAGATCGCGCTGTCGATGCAGTCGGATGTGCTGTGGAATCTCTACTCGAAACTGGGATTCGGCGAGAGCCCCTACAGCCAGTTCCCCGGCGAGTCGAGTGGCCGTTTGCCCCACTTTTCCGACTGGTCCAGCTTCGAGCAGGCGACCCTCTCCTTCGGCTATGGCCTATCGGTGACCCCGCTGCAGCTTGCCAGGGCCTATGGTGTGCTCGCCAATGACGGTGTGCGTCTGCCGGTCTCCCTGTTGCGGCAGCAACAGCGCGAGGAGGGTGTGCGGGTAATGCGCAAGAGTACGGCGAGGAAGGTGGTTACGATGCTGGAGGCCGTGGTGACCAGCGAGGGAACGGCCCCCCTTGCCGCCGTGCCCGGCTATCGAGTGGCGGGTAAGACGGGGACGGCGAAAAAATCGGTGGCGGGGGGCTACGCGGAGGATAAGTATCTCTCACTCTTCGTCGGTATCGCGCCGGCCAGTGATCCACGCCTGGTGATGGCGGTCTTTATCGACGAACCCAAGGGGAAGGAGTATTACGGTGGAATTGTTGCCGGACCTGTGTTCGCCAAGGTAATGAGCGGTGCCCTGCGGTTGCTGAACATCCCGCCGGATAAACCCTGGCACGAGAACACCCTGATGGCACGCATGGGGGATCGTCAATGATGGCCGCCGAGCAGCTCAGCAGAGGGCCTTCGTTGAGATCCCTGTTGCAGGGATTGGTAACGGTGCCCGCAAACGAGGATTGCGAAGTGACCGCGGTCACTCAGGACAGCCGGGATGTGACACCCGGCGCCCTCTTCCTTGCCTGTGCCGGCGGGCAGCACCACGGATTGGCCTTTGCGGAGCAGGCGGTCTCCCAGGGGGCCGTGGCGATCGTCTGGGAAATGGATGGCGCGGAGGGGGAGAGGATAGCGGCAAGCCTGAAGTTGACTGCACCCCTGTTGGCTGTACCGCAGCTATCGCGTCATGCAAGCTACATTGCCGGGCGATTCTACCGCCACCCCAGTCGCCGGATGAACCTTTACGGGATCACCGGGACCAATGGCAAGACCAGTATCAGCCTGTTGCTGGCCCAGGCCCTTGGAGAAGAGGTCCCTTGCGGTATCGTGGGTACTCTGGGTGTTGGTATGCCCGGACAGTTGCATCCCACCGGCTATACAACCCCCGATGCGGTAAGTTTGCAGAGGCACCTCTACGAACTGCAGCAACAGGGGGCGGGCGCTGTTTCCATGGAGGTCTCCTCGCATGCCCTGGACCAGGACCGGGCAGCGGCCGTGGCATTCGATTGCGCGATCTTCACCAATCTCAGTCGTGACCATTTTGATTATCATCAGACATTTGAAAATTATGCCGCGGCAAAAGGACGTCTGTTTCAGATGCCGGATCTCAGCAGTGCGGTGATCAACCTCGACGACAGCTTCGGCAAAAGCCTTGTCGGGTCCCTGGCGGAGGGAGTGAAGCTGCTTGGCTACACGCTGAAGCCGGCAGGCGATCTGCCTGCCGGTCTTGATGGCTGGGCGCGGGCCCTGGCAATCGATCCCACACCCGGGGGCATGCGGATCGGCATCTCGACTCACGCGGGTGAGGCGGAACTGCAGAGCAAACTATTCGGCCACTTCAATGTGGCCAACTTGTTGGCGGTGCTGCTGGTGCTGTTGCATCGGGGCTGGTCGATGCAACGCAGCGTGGCTGTGCTTTCGAAACTCCACACCGTACCCGGCCGCATGGAGTTATTTGGTGGCGGCGAGAGGCCAAGCGTGGTGGTCGATTACGCCCATACCCCGGATGCCCTGGAAAAGGCCCTGCAGGCCCTGCGCGCCCATTGTCCGGGCAGCTTGAGTGTGGTGTTCGGTTGCGGTGGAGACCGCGACCGGGGTAAGCGCCCGCTCATGGGCGAGTTGGCTGAGGGGCTGGCCGAGCGGGTGGTTGTCACCGATGACAATCCCCGCAGCGAGGCGAGCAGTGAGATTATCCAGCAGATCCTCGCAGGAATGAAGCAGCCGGAAAGAGTGCGGATCGAACCTGATCGGCGCCGCGCCATCCGTGCGGCCATCGTTGATGCATCAGCGGGTGATCTTGTGCTGGTAGCGGGCAAGGGGCATGAGGATTACCAGCTGGTTGCGGGGAAGGTTCTCCATTTCGATGACCGTGAGGAAGTCACAGCCGCCCTCGAGGCATGGCCGGGGGTGATGGAGTGAACAGTCTGCGTCTCTCTCAGGTGGCGGAACTGATGAACGCAAGCTGGTCCGGCGAGGATGTCAGTTTCAGCGCTGTCAGCACCGACAGCCGCACCCTGGTGGAGAAGGAACTCTATATCGCCTTGAAGGGGCCCCATTTCGACGGCCACGATTTCATCGCCCAGGCGCTTGAAAAAGGAGCGGTCGCGGTGATGGTGAGCCAGCCGCAGAGCTCTGAGATACCGCAACTGCAGGTTTCCGATACCCGGCTGGGACTCGGTCGCCTGGCTGCTATCTGGCGAGAATACTTTTCCGTGCCCTTGGTTGCGATAACCGGCAGCAACGGCAAGACCACCGTCAAAGAGCTGTTGGCCGCGATCCTTAGGCAGCGGGGCAGCGTGTTGGCTACCGAGGGTAACCTCAACAACGATATCGGCGTGCCCTTGACCCTGCTGCGCCTGCAGGAAGAGGCGTATGCGGTGGTTGAGATGGGGGCCAACCATCAAGGAGAGATCGGCTATCTGAGCCAGATCGCCCATCCCGACGTGGCCCTGATCAACAATGCGGGCGCCGCCCACCTGGAGGGCTTCGGTAATCTTTTGGGGGTTGCCCAGGGGAAAGGGGAGATTCTCAGCGGACTCAAGGCCACCGGGGTGGGAGTGCTGAATGCCGACGATGAGTACTTTCCGCTGTGGCGGGATCTGCTCGGTGAACGCCGGATGTTGAGCTTCGGCAGCTCGGGGCATGCCAGCGTACGCTGCGACCTCTTCCGGGCGGAGATGCGCTGGACCGACAGCGGTTATTACAACCAGATGCGGGTCGATTACCGGGAAGAGCGGTTCGATATCAGGCTTGCCCTTGCCGGACGCCACAATCTGATGAATGCCCTCGCCGCGATCGCCGGTGCCCTGGCAATGGGGTGTTCGGGGCGGGAGATCGAGCTTGGGCTGGCCAGCGTGGAGCCGGTGGCGGGTCGGCTGCAGATGCGCCTGTCGGCTTCTGGATACCGTCTTATCGATGATACCTACAACGCCAATCCCGATTCGGTGGCGGCCGCGGTGGATGTGCTGCGCAGCGCGCCGGGAGAGCAGATCCTGGTGTTGGGTGACTTGGCTGAACTGGGTGAACGATCCGTCGCCCTGCACGGCCAGCTTGGAGCGGATGCAAAACGGGCGGGCCTCTCCCATCTCTATACCCTTGGCGAGCTGAGCCGACATGCCGCCGAGAGCTTCGGCCGCGGCGCCCGGCCATTTACCGATCTGGATGAACTGATCGGGGTACTTGCCGGCGCGCTAAATGAGGGGGACACGGTGCTGGTGAAAGGATCCCGAAGCGCGGCCATGGAACGGGTGGTTGATCGCTTGATGAATGAGGGGAGGGGCTGACAGTGTTGCTCTATCTTACCGATTGGCTTGCCCAGTTCGACAGCGGTTTCAGGGTGTTTCAATACCTGACCATGCGCACCATCCTCGGGGTGCTCACGGCACTGCTGATTTCACTGCTGCTGGGGCCGATGATGATCCGCCGGCTCAGCTTCCACCAGATCGGCCAGACTGTGCGCGATGACGGTCCGGAAACCCACTTTTCCAAGGCCGGGACGCCCACCATGGGCGGGGCGCTGATTCTGGTGGCGATCGCCATCGCCACCCTGCTCTGGGCCGATCTCAGCAACCGCTATGTCTGGATCGTGCTGATCGTGACCCTGATTTTCGGTCTCATCGGTTTGGTCGACGACTACAAGAAACTGGTACTCAACGATCCGAAGGGGCTGTCGGCCCGCTGGAAGTACTTCTGGCAGTCGGTGGCCGGTCTGGGTGCGGCCCTGGTCTTCTACTTCACCGCCAGTTCACCCATGGAGACCGCGCTGCTGATCCCCTATCTGAAGGATGTCTCCCTGGACTGGGGACCGGTGTTTATTCTCTTCAGTTACCTGGTCATCGTCGGCTCCTCCAATGCGGTCAATCTCACCGATGGCCTCGACGGCCTGGCGATACTGCCCACGGTGATGGTGGGCGGAGCGCTGGGGGTCATCGCCTATGTCACCGGCCATTCCGATTTTGCCGCCTATCTGAAGATCCCCTATCTGCCCGGCGTGGGGGAACTGATTGTCTTCTGCGCCTCTCTGGTCGGCGCAGGATTGGGTTTTCTCTGGTTCAACACCTATCCGGCACAGGTTTTCATGGGGGATGTGGGCGCCTTGGCGCTGGGTGCCGCCCTGGGCGTGGTCTCGGTGGCGGTCCGCCAGGAGATCGTGCTCTTCATCATGGGCGGGGTATTCGTGGTGGAGACGGTATCGGTGGTGCTGCAGGTCACATCCTATAAATTAACCGGCAAGCGCATCTTCCGCATGGCCCCCCTGCACCACCATTTTGAACTCAAGGGTTGGCCCGAACCTCGGGTGATTGTGCGTTTCTGGATCATCACCGTGATTCTGGTGTTGGTCGGTCTGGCGAGTCTGAAGATACGCTGATGACGGAACAAATGACGAATTCTGGCAAGACGCTGATTGTCGGTCTGGGTGCGACAGGACTCTCCTGTGCCCGCTATCTGGCCGCACAGGGTATCCCGCTGGCGGTGACGGACAGTCGCGAGCAACCCCCGGGACTCGAGGCGCTGCGCAAGGATTATCCCGATATGGCGCTGTTCCTTGGCGGTTTCCAGGCGGAGGTGTTCCAGGCCGCCAGTCGCCTGGTGGTAAGCCCGGGCGTATCCCTCGACGAACCGTTGATACAGGCAGCCAGAGATCGCGATATTGAGATTGTCGGCGATGTGGAGCTCTTCGCCAGGGCGGTGAAGGCACCGGTTGTCGCGATCACCGGATCGAATGGAAAGAGCACGGTAACCTCCCTGGTGGGTGAAATGGCGCGAATGGCCGGACGCAAGGTCGCCGTGGGCGGCAACATTGGGGAACCTGTGCTCGATCTCTTGGATGATGACGTTGAACTCTATGTACTCGAACTCTCAAGCTTTCAACTGGAAAGCACCCGTTCGCTCAAACCACAGGCTGCGGTTGTGTTGAACATCTCGGCCGACCATATGGATCGTTACCGGGACCTGGAGGCCTATGCCGCCACCAAGGCTTCGCTCTACGCCGGCAGCGAGATCATGGTGATAAACCGCGACGATTCGCGGGTCGCCGCGATGGTCCTGCCCGGGGCAAACATCGTCGGCTTCACCCTGAATGCCCCCACCCACGGTGACTTCGGTCTGCATGAACAAGATAACATCCAGTGGCTGAGCGAGGGGCATACCCCACTAATGCCGGTCAGCGAACTGCGCATACCCGGCCGTCACAATGTGGCCAACGCCCTCGCGGCATTGGCCTTGGGCAGTGCGGTTGGGCTGCCGCAAAACGATATGCTGGCGGCGTTGAGAAGCTTCGCGGGTCTGCCCCACCGCACCCAATGGATCTCGGATAAGGGGGGTGTGCGCTGGTACAACGACTCCAAGGGCACCAATGTGGGGGCTACCATTGCCGCGTTAAGAGGGCTCCACCCCGAAAACGGTGACAGCCGCAGCGTCCTGATCGCCGGTGGTGACTGCAAGGATGCCGATTTCTCACCCCTGACGCCGGTCGTCGAGGAGACGGCCAGGGCCGTGGTACTGATCGGCAGGGATGCGACAAAATTGGAATCCGCGCTGACGGACAGCATACCCCTGGTGCATGCGACAACCCTGGAAGAGGCGGTCGACGCGGCCGCGGAGTTGGCGCAACCGGGTGATCGCGTATTGCTCTCGCCGGCCTGCGCCAGCTTCGATATGTTCCGCAACTTCGAGGCCAGGGGCGAGGCATTTATCCAGGCGGTGGAGGCGCTCCCGGCATGAGCACCCTGGCGCGGCCTCAAGCGAATGATGCCCGGGCGCGCAGGCCCGCTGCGCAACCTCTGCTCGACTGGTGGCTGCTTGGGGCGGCGGCGCTGCTGCTCTGCTTCGGCCTGGTGATGGTCTCATCGGCCTCGATGACGGTGGGTGATCGCATCGCCGGCTCACCCTTCTTCTATGTTTATCGCCATCTCTTCGCCATCTTTCTGGGCTTGATCGCCGCCTACCTGGTGTTCCAGATACCGCTGGTGCAGTGGCAAAAGGCGGGACCGATGCTGGTCTTTATCGGTCTGCTTCTGCTGCTACTGCTGCTGCTGCCCGGTGTGGGTAAGACGGTCAACGGTGCGACGCGCTGGATATCCCTGGGCGGTTTCAATCTGCAGAGTTCCGAGTTCATGAAACTCTTCATGGTGCTCTATATCGCCGGGTATCTGGTGCGTCGCCGCGATGAAGTTGCCCGTTCCTTTTGGGGTTTCGCGAAACCGATGCTGCTGTTGATCATCACCAGTTCGCTGATCCTGCTGCAACCCGATTTCGGTACCACCGTGGTGCTCTTTGCCACCGCTACCGGGATGCTCTTTCTCGGCGGTGTCGTGCTCTATCAGTTTGCCATGCTGATCCTGGTGGCGGGGGTGGCCGGTTGGGCGCTGATCTACTTCTCACCCTATCGCTGGCAGCGGATGACCACCTATCTGAATCCCTGGGACGATCCTTTCAATACCGATTTCCAGCTCTCCCAGGCGCTGATCGCTTTCGGCCGCGGCGAGTTCAGCGGGGTGGGTCTGGGCAACGGCATTCAGAAACAGTTTTACCTGCCGGAGGCCCACACCGATTTCATCATGGCCGTGGTGGGCGAGGAGTTCGGCTTGATCGGCACCCTGGGTGTGATCCTGCTCTTCGCCTTCATCACCTGGCGCGCATTTCAGATCGGGGTCAAGGCGGAACAGGCGGGTCAGCGCTTTTCCAGCTATACCGCCTACGGGCTCGGATTATGGCTGGGGATGCAGGCCTTTATCAACATCGGCGTCAATGTCGGCATGCTGCCGACCAAGGGTCTCACCCTGCCGTTCATGAGTTACGGCAGCAACAGTATCATCGTCGTCTGCATGATGATCGCCCTGCTCTTGAGAATCGATCTGGAGCGAAGAGAGAAGGGGACGAAAAGCAGTCCCGGGAGGCGCTCATGGAGCCTCATGTAATGGTGATGGCGGGGGGCACCGGCGGACATCTCTTCCCGGCACTGGCAGTGGCCGACTGGATGAAACAGCGTGGCTGTCGGATTACCTGGTTGGGCAGTCGCTCCGGCATGGAGAACAGACTGATCCCGGATTACGGTTATCCCCTGGAGACGCTGCAGGTCAAGGGGCTGCGCGGCACTGGATTGATGCGTCATCTGACGGCCCCCTACACCATCAGCAAGGCACTTATGCAGGCCTATGGCGTGCTGCGTCGCACCCGGCCGAATCTAGTGCTGGGGATGGGGGGGTTCGCCTCCGGTCCCGGTGGGCTGGCTGCCAGGTTGATGCGCATCCCCCTGGTGATCCAGGAGCAGAATGCCATCCCCGGGCTGACCAATCGCCTGCTGGCCCAGTTCGCGACCAAGGTGTTCGAGGCCTTTCCCGGCAGTTTCGGCGCCGAGGCCCAGGCGGATACGGTTGGCAATCCGGTACGTCGGGAGATTATCTCCCTTGCCGCGCCGGAACAGCGTTTTGCCGAACGTGAAGGTGCCATCAGGCTGCTGGTTCTCGGCGGCTCGCTGGGCGCCCAGGCGCTCAATCAGTGCGTGCCCGAGGCTCTCTCCATAATGCCGCAGGAGTTACGGCCGCTGGTGCGTCACCAGGCGGGTGAAAAACTGCTCGACGAGACCCTGGCCAGCTATCGCAAGTTCTCGGTGGAGGCGGATGTGGTGGCCTTCGTCAACGATATGGCGGCAGTCTACGCCTGGGCCGATCTGGTGATCTGTCGTGCCGGGGCGTTGACAGTTTCCGAACTGGCGACGGCGGGACTGGGCGCCGTGCTCGTGCCCTATCCCTTTGCCGTGGACGACCATCAGACCCGCAATGCGGAGTTCCTGGTCAATGCGGAAGCGGCACAGCTTATTCCGCAACCCAGCCTCGATGGGCGCAATCTGGCGCGCTTGCTGGGCACCCTCTGTGGAGACAGGGAGAGGCTTTTGGCGATGGCCGTTGCGGCCCGCGGTTTGGCGAAACCGGATGCCGCCGCGCGGATAGGCGGCTACTGCCTGGAGGTGATCCAGCCATGAGTGAACAACTGCGCAATCGCTATGCACCGAACAGCATGGGCCGCATGCGCCGGATCCATTTTGTGGGTATCGGCGGTGCGGGCATGAGCGGCATTGCCGAAGTGATGCTCAATCTCGGCTACCAGGTGACCGGTTCGGATCAACGCCAGAGCGCAACCACATCCCGACTCTCCGGGTTGGGGGCCGAGATCAGGCTTGGTCATCAGACAGAACATGTGCAGGGTGCGGATGCGGTGGTGATATCCAGCGCCATCAAAGAGGAAAATCCCGAGGTCATCGCGGCACGGGAGGCACGCATCCCGGTTGTGCCGAGGGCGGAGATGCTGGCGGAGATCATGCGCTTCCACTACGGTATCGCGGTGGCGGGTACCCATGGCAAGACCACGACTACCAGCCTAATCGCCAGTATTCTGGCCGAGGCCGGTCTCGATCCAACCTTTGTCATCGGCGGCAGACTCAACAGTGCGGGCGCCAACGCGCGCCTGGGCGACGGCGAATACCTGGTTGCCGAGGCCGACGAGAGCGACGCCTCCTTCCTCTGCCTGCAACCGATGCTGGCGGTGGTTACCAATATCGACGCCGATCATATGACGACCTATGGCGGTGACTTCAACCGCCTGCGCGGGACCTTTGTGGAGTTTCTTCATCACCTGCCTTTCTATGGCCGGGCAGTGCTCTGTATCGACGACGATGAGATTCGCCAACTGTTGCCGGAGATCTCGCGCCCGTTCACCACTTACGGCTTTAGCGATGACGCCGATGTCAAGGCGACGGAGGTGGCCAGAGAGGGCTTGAAGACCCATTTCACCCTGCAGGCGGAGAGTCTCGATGAGGCGGTGGAGATCACCCTCAATCTTCCGGGCAGGCACAATGTCTTGAATGCGTTGGCGGCAGTATGCGTTGCCCTCGAGCTCAATATAGACACCACGAGCATGCGGAAGGCGCTGCTCAATTTCGCCGGTATAGGTCGCCGTTTTCAGACCCGGGGAGACTGCCGTGTCGACGGCAAGCAAGTGATGCTGATCGATGACTATGCCCATCACCCGCGGGAGATCGAGGCCACCCTGTCGGCGGTCCGTGACGGCTGGCCGGAGCGGCGCCTGATCGTGGTGTTTCAACCCCATCGCTATTCGCGAACCCAGGAGCAGTTCGAGGACTTTGTGCAGGTTCTCTCGAAGGCCGACCTGTTGATCGTCAGCGAGGTCTATGCCGCCGGGGAAGAGCCGATTCAGGGTGCGAGCGGACGCGACTTGAGTCGCGCCATCCGCATCCGGGGTCAGGTCGATCCGGTCTTTGTGGACCCCCTGGATGAACTGCCGGAACTGCTGCAGGGGTTGCTTCAGGAGGGGGATATCGTTCTCACTGTCGGTGCCGGCAACATCGGTTCCATTGCTGCGGAACTGCCCCGACAACTCTGTCAGGAGGTGGAGTGATGTACACAATCGATATGAAAAGGCTGCACCAGGGATGCGGTGAATCCCTGCAATCCAAACTGTCGGGTTTCTCGATTTTCAGATCATCGCTGATCGCCGATGTGGCAGTCGGTCAACGCCAATTCTCCAAAGCTGTGAGGCGTGAGGAGAAGAGCCGTCGAGAAGAGAGCGATTTCAGATGATGCCTGCGTTAGATCAGCAATCCCTACGTGGTGAGATGCGCTTCAATGAGCCGCTTTCACAACATACGACCTGGCGGGTTGGAGGACCGGCCAGCTGTTTTTATCGTCCTGCGGATCGTGAGGATCTGGTCGCTTTTCTCACTCAGTTGGATAGGGATGAACCCCTCTTCTGGCTTGGACTGGGCAGCAACCTGCTGGTACGGGACGGGGGCTTTAGAGGTACCGTGATTGCAACCAAGGGAACCCTGGTTGCCAGTGAGTGGCGCGGTGACCGTCTGCTTTATGCCGAGGCGGGCTTGGCCTGCGCCAAGGTGGCCCGCTTGGCGGCCAGGGCGGGGCTCTGTGGCGTGGAGTTCCTTGCCGGTATCCCCGGTACCCTGGGTGGCGCCCTGGCGATGAATGCCGGTGCATTCGGC
The DNA here is from genome assembly GCA_003094535.1 of gamma proteobacterium symbiont of Ctena orbiculata. Taxonomy (GTDB): domain Bacteria; phylum Pseudomonadota; class Gammaproteobacteria; order Chromatiales; family Chromatiaceae; genus Thiodiazotropha. Next base: position 10,428 of record NATV01000116.1, read on the forward strand.
GGCGAGACCTGGGAGCGCGTGGTCAGGGTGGAGACCATAGACCGTTATGGCGAGGTGCGCGATCACGAACCCGGGGATTTCGAAATCGGCTATCGCCAGGTGAACGGGCCCGCGGGAGAGTGGTTTCTCGCCGCCGAACTGCAGTTGGAGGCCGGTGATGGCGAAGCCGCGCAGCATCGGATCAAGGCGTTGTTGGAGCGGCGTGGGGCGACCCAGCCGACCAATCAACCCAGTTGCGGATCGGTTTTCCGCAACCCACCCGGCGATTTCGCGGCACGGCTGATCGAATCGGCCGGTCTCAAGGGCAGACGCCTGGGTGGTGCCCAGGTATCGGAGAAACACGCCAACTTCATTATCAACACCGGCAGTGCCACGGCCAAGGATATTGAGCTGTTGATCGCCGAGGTGCAGCGTGAAGTGGCGGCCCGGAGCGGTGTAGAGCTGGTGACCGAAGTGCACCGGATCGGAGAGGCGAGATGAACGGAAATGGACTGTCAGCAGCCTATGGCAGGGTCGCCGTATTGATGGGCGGTCAGTCTGCGGAACGCGAGGTATCGCTGAAGAGCGGTCGTGCGGTTTTGGATGCGCTGCTGACGAGAGGCATAGAGGCCGAAGCGGTGGATGTCGATGATGATGTGCTGGTTCGCCTCGCTGCCGGTAGTTATGAACGGGCATATATCATTCTCCACGGCCGTGGCGGCGAGGACGGGGTTATCCAGGGCGCGCTGCAGCGGATCGGCATGCCCTACACCGGCAGCGGCGTGCTTGGATCGGCCCTGGCCATGGATAAATACCGTACCAAGGCGGTATGGCGCGGTGTGGGCATACCCACACCCGAATCGGTACTGATCGTGGATGAAGGCGACCTGGATATGGCCGCAGCGCTCGGTTTCCCGCTGATGGTAAAACCGATATGCGAGGGTTCGAGCATCGGTATGAACAAGGTCGAGAACAGAACCCAACTGCACCGGGCCTGGGAACAGGCGAGGGTGTACGACTACCTGGTGCTGGCGGAGCGTTGGATCGTCGGCGAGGAGTACACAACCAGCATCCTGCAGGGGGAGGCGCTGCCGATGATCCGGCTCGAGACGCCCCACCTCTTCTATGACTACGAGGCGAAATATTCGGCGGATACCACGAGTTATCACTGCCCCTGCGGTCTTGATGCGGCACAGGAGTCCGATCTGCAGGCGCTCTGCCTGAAGGCATTCGATGCCGTCGGCGCCAGCGGCTGGGGTCGCGTCGATCTGATGCTTGACGAGCAGCGCCAGCCCTGGCTGATCGAGGTCAACACGGTTCCCGGAATGACCGATCACAGCCTGGTGCCGATGGCGGCCAGGGTGGCCGGCATCGAGTTCGATGAGTTGGTGGAGCGTGTCCTTGCCACCAGTCTCGGGAGGGATGGCGATGAGTAGCAATCGCAGGGCACGGACCGTACAGCCCACACCTCGCCCGGCATTGCTTGATAGCGCCAGAGTGACGCCGCTGCTGTTTATTCTGTTGCTGAGTCTGCTGATCGGCTGGGGCGTCACTCTGTTGCTCGATCCCCTGAACATGCCGGTGCGGGTGGTCAGTGTCGATGGAGAGATCAAGCATCTCGACAGGGAAGGACTGGAACAGACCGTCGCCCAAGCGGTGAGCGGCAATTTCTTCAGCGTCGATCTGGTTCGAATACGCCGCAAGATAGAGCAGCTGCCCTGGGTAAAAAGCGCCAGTGTGCGCCGGGTATGGCCCGATACCCTGGCGGTCAGGGTCATAGAACAGCTACCGCTGGCCTACTGGGGGGCGGATGCCATGGTGAATCATCAGGGTGAGGTGTTCAAACCGCAGCGGCTGCCGCGGCTGCAGGGTCTGGTCACCCTGGCGGGCGAGGAGGCGCAGGCGAAGAGGATTACCAAGGGGTATCTGAGGATGCGCACCCTGCTTGAGACAGCGGGTCTTGCCTTGAGGCGCCTCCGGGTCGATGCACGACACTCTTGGCAAATCGAGACCGAGGGGGGGTTGCTGCTCGATCTAGGCAGGCGGGACGTAATGCCCAGATTGAGCCGTTTCGTACAGCTCTACCCCTTTCTCAAAGAACGCGTTGACGCCTCGCTGGAGCGCGTGGATCTACGCTACACCAACGGTTTTTCGGTCTACTGGCAAACCAATACAGAACAGCAATCACAAATGGATAGCCCATCCAGTGGGGCTAGGATAGCGGGTAAGTGAATGACTAAGCGAAGTGAGAAAAATCTCATCATCGGTCTTGATATCGGCACCTCCAAGGTTGTGGCGATCGTCGGTGAAATCAAAGCAGATGGTGGCATCGAAATCATCGGTATCGGTTCCCATCCCTCCCGTGGCCTGAAGAAGGGAGTCGTGGTGAATATCGAGTCCACGGTGCAGTCGATACAGCGTGCGGTTGAAGAGGCGGAACTGATGGCGGGATGCGAGATCCACTCGGTCTATGCCGGCATCGCCGGCAGCCATATCCGCAGCCTCAACTCCCATGGCATCGTCGCGATCAGGGACAAGGAGGTGACCCACGGCGATGTGGAACGGGTCATCGATGCCGCCCGTGCAGTGGCGATTCCCGCGGATCAGAAGATCCTCCACATCCTGCCCCAGGAGTTCATCATCGATGAGCAGGAGGGGATACGCGAACCCAGCGGCATGTCGGGGGTACGCCTCGAGGCGAGGGTGCATATGGTCACCGGCGCGGTGAGCGCGGCGCAGAATATCGTCAAGTGTATCCGCCGCTGCGGTCTCGAGGCGGATGACCTGATCCTGGAACAGCTCGCCTCCAGCCACTCGGTACTCAGCGATGATGAGAAGGAGCTCGGCGTCTGTCTGGTGGATATAGGCGGCGGCACCACCGATATCGCGGTCTTTACCGGCGGTGCGATCCGCCACACCGCAGTGATACCCATTGCCGGCGATCAAGTGACCAACGATATCGCTGTGGCGATGCGTACCCCGACCCAGCACGCTGAAGAGATCAAGATGAAATATGCCTGCGCACTCACCCAGCTGGCGACCAGTGATGAGACCATTGAGGTTCCCAGCATCGGTGAACGTCCGCCGCGCAGGCTCTCCCGTCAGACCCTGGCTGAAGTGGTGGAGCCAAGATATGAAGAGCTGATGACCCTGATCCAGGCGGAGTTGCGACGCAGCGGGTTCGAGGATGTCATCGCCGGCGGTGTGGTGCTGACCGGCGGCAGTTCAAAGATGGAGGGGGTTATCGATCTGGCTGAGGAGGTGTTTCACATGCCGGTGAGGCTCGGGGTGCCGCAATACATCAGCGGACTCTCCGACGTGGTGCGCAATCCCATCTACTCGACCGGTGTGGGCTTGCTGTTGTTCGGTTTGCGAAATCGTACCCAGGGTGGGCACGAATTGGCCAACGAAGGTGGCCTGAAGGCAATTTGGGAAAGGATGAAACATTGGTTTCAAGGCAATTTTTGAAGCTTTTTTTGGGTGGGTATCCCAGAGGGGTGCCGCGAATGATGAATCTTTATTTTGTTCTGTTGGGCGCGACAGATAGAGGAGGTAGACATGTTTGAACTGATGGATACGCACAGCCAGAATGCTGTGATCAAAGTGATCGGAGTGGGCGGAGGCGGCGGTAATGCCGTCAGCCATATGTTGTCGGGTGATATCGAAGGCGTAGATTTCATCTGTGCCAATACCGATGCCCAGGCACTGCGCAACAGTGAGGTGCGAACCCAGCTGCAGCTCGGCTCCGATATCACCAAAGGGCTCGGTGCCGGGGCGAATCCCGATATTGGCAGGCAGGCCGCGATGGATGATCGTGACCGCATCGAAGAGGTATTGACCGGTGCCGACATGGTATTTATCACCGCCGGCATGGGGGGCGGAACAGGCACCGGGGCTGCGCCCGTGGTTGCCCAGGTTGCCAAGGATCTGGGTATTCTGACCGTTGCGGTGGTCACCAAACCCTTCGGGTTCGAGGGCGGCAAGCGGATGAAGATTGCCGAAAAGGGTATGGAGGAGCTGGGGGTTCATACCGATTCGCTGATCACTATTCCCAATGAGAAGCTGCTGGCGGTGCTGGGGAAGGATATGAGCCTGCTGAATGCCTTCAAGGCGGCAAACGATGTCCTGCTGCACGCCGTGCAGGGAATTGCGGAACTGATTACCCGTCCGGGACTGATCAATGTCGACTTTGCGGATGTTCGCACCGTGATGTCCGAGATGGGCGCGGCGATGATGGGATCGGGTGAGGCCTCGGGCGACAACCGGGCCCGGGAAGCGGCGGAGCGGGCGATTCGCAGTCCGCTGTTGGAGGATGTCAACCTGGCCGGCGCCAAAGGTATTCTGGTCAATATCACCGCAGGCATGAACCTGGCGATCGGCGAATTCGACGAGGTTGGCAACACGGTACGGGAGTTTGCCGATGATGATGCCACCGTGGTGGTGGGGACGGTCATCGATCCGGACATGCAGAACGATATGCGGGTGACCGTGGTCGCCACCGGCCTTGGCGAGCGCATCAAGGCGGAACTGCCCAGGGCAACGAATGTGGAGGAGATCGCCCCCGTTAAGCTGGTCGATGCGGAAGACCCGCAAGCGGTGCCGGATGACTACCGGGAGTTGGATCGGCCTACAGTGTTGCGAAATGGACAGACCAATCGTCCATCCGCCGCTGCCACCGCCGATGGCAACCTGGATTATCTGGATATCCCGGCTTTTCTGCGTCGCCAGGCCGATTAAGCCCTTCACAAATGGCGTTATTGGGCCTAGGATTTAGAGTTAGATAGTTGCAGAAAGACAACATGTTGCATTTTTCGTTTCCAGAGAGCGATCAGTTGGTGTAGAATCGGCAACCTGATCATTTTTTGGTCACGGGCAGCATGTGCTGGCTGGCTATTTCTAGAACCAGGCTCTTGTGTTAGCATGCGCGGTTTTTGGGCCTTTTGGGCGATTCACAGCTTAGGAGCTGAAAGTCGATGATTTGGCAACGTACGTTGAAGAACGTTATACGCGCCACGGGAGTGGGATTGCATACAGGGGAGAAAGTCTATCTCACCCTGCGACCTGCGGCTCCGGATACCGGGATCGTTTTCAGACGTGTCGACCTCGAGCCGCCGGTCGAAATACGCGCCTGTGCAGAAAATGTGGGTGACACCAGACTCTCGAGCACGCTGGTGCAGGAGGGTGTGCGGGTCTCCACGGTTGAGCACCTGCTCTCCGCCTTCGCCGGACTCGGAATCGACAACGCCTATGTCGATGTCAGTGCCGCCGAGGTGCCGATCATGGACGGTAGCGCAGGCCCATTCGTATTCCTGTTGCAGTCCGCCGGGGTTGAAGAGCAGAACAAGGCGAAGCGGTTCATTCGCATCAAGCGCAAGGTCGAGGTGGAAGAGGGGGACAAACGCGCCTGTTTCGAACCCTTCGACGGATTCAAGGTCTCCTTCACCATCGATTTCGATCATCCCGCTTTCAAGGAACGCTCCCAGTTTGCCACCGTTGATTTCTCCTCCACCTCGTTCGTGAGAGAGGTCAGTCGCGCCCGTACTTTCGGTTTTCTACGAGATATCGAGATGTTACGGCAGAAAGAGTTGGCCCTGGGCGGGAGTCTCGACAACGCCGTGGTGGTCGACGACTACCGAGTGATGAATGATGACGGATTGCGTTATGAAGACGAATTCGTTAAACACAAGATTCTCGATGCCATCGGTGATCTCTATCTTCTTGGCCACAGCCTGATCGGTGCCTTCAATGGCCATAAATCGGGCCATGCCCTGAACAACCGTCTCCTGAGAGAGCTGATCAACCAGCAGGATGCCTGGGAGGAGATCACCTTCGATGAGCCTGAAGACGCGCCGATCTCCTATATGAAACCGGTCCATCTGACTATCTCCTGATTTGCTAGAACGATCTACTTCTCACTATTCGGGCTGTCTGCGGACGGCCCTTTTTATTGCAGCCAGCCCAGTCTTTACAGACAAAAAAACCCCGGCACAGGCCGGGGCTTCTATTAGCCTGAGCTTGTCTCAGTTTAAGCTTTGGATTTGCGCATGCGAGTGGCGCCCAAGCCAATGATACCCGCACCCAGCAGGAGAAGCGTCGATGGCTCTGGCACACTGGCGGAGGGTGCGTCATCACCCCACGCAAGATAGGAACCTTCGCCGAAGACATGGTCTGGATTTACAAAGAAATCGTTAAAGCTGTCTGAAAGTGTGATTTGCCAGGTGTCACCCGGAAAGATGAAGGGATCAACAACGCTGACGCTGCCTGAGCATGAGAAGGCACCGCTGCTATTGCCAAACCCGCAGTCTCCACTGCCAGAAATATGGACGGTATTGCCAGGATTGCCTATCCAGAAGTTGTAGAGCGAAATGTTTGTCTCACTTCCCCAGGACGGTGAATAGTGAAACAGATTGAGTGAATAATGGATATCGAAATCATCTAGAAGATACTCGTCGTCCTGTACATAGATGACAGTGGGGGATCCGCCATCAACCCCGACGCCGGAAAGGTTAACGAATACAGCATTGGAGGCTGTGGGTAGGGCGAGAACCGCAAAAGCGGTCAAACCCATGATGAATTGTTTGATTTTCTTCATAGTGTATCGATCCGAAATTATGTGTCTGTTGATTGGTTAATTACAGAGTGATTCGATAAAGCCAATCTGCACACTGACATACGCAATTAGCGGGCCATGTTTGCTAAGTAAATGAATATGAAGAATATTTTATAAAACACTGTTTATATGCGGATTTGATTTGTAAAGCCAATCGACAGAATTTTAAGCCGTTTCTGTTTGTTTCCTGCAGCAGAGGGTATTCCTGGTCTTTAATGGGGAACGTTGTCGACAAGGGTGGCAGGACTGATTCTAAAGTTGCTTTGAATGCCGACTTAGTCGGAGCAATGCATCGCGCAGGAGCGGATCTTCTATGGTTTTCGCCAATTGTCGCATCTGCCTGCCAACTTCCTGGCTGAGTACCGGTTGATCTCCCTCCTTGATGCGGGCCGCTCTCTTCGATTCATCGGGTAGGATAGCAGTGCGTACCTTTGCTACTCGTATACCGCGTTGCTGTAGTTGGCGCTGGAGTTGAGGCATGAGGTAACGGAAGCGGCTCGCCCACACAGGCGATGCAACGAAAAGAGTGAGCCTGCCATGCTGCAGAACGGACGCCTTCAGTTGGGAATCGAGGGGTGTTGGCAGGAGCAGTTTCAACTGCTCATGGAGTGCCCTTTGTGACGCCAGCTGTTTCCCTAGTTTGCCGTGGATTGCACCCGAAGCAACGATTTTCGATACCCATTTCATGGTGTGAGCATAAGAGAATAAAACGATAAAAAACATCACATTTTGTGGAGAAAGTGATAAAGTTCGTTACTTTGTGACCGACAATAGTTGTATATAGCTGCGAATTGGCTGTTTTTTTGTGATGAAAATCATATACTTACACGGAATTGGACAGGCTTGCGGCACAGTCATGCGCTGTCTGCGTCTATCCCTTTTCACGAGTCTTGTCGCCATCATCGGACTCGGGTTGGTCTGGGTTGGTTACCAGATGGGGGTCAATGATACGGAATTCCCGGAGCATCAGCTGGTGACCAGTCTGAAGGATACATTCGCCAGGGAGCGTCAATTTCTCGAGGATGCCAAATCCGATACCCAGGGAGAGATCGATGCCCTGGCAATCCGCCTCGGCCAGCTTCAATCGCAACTCCTGCGCCTGGATGCCCTTGGTGAACGCCTGGTCAATATCGGCGGGCTCGACAAGGGCGAGTTTAGCTTCGATGCACCGCCCGCATTGGGTGGTCCTGAGGTGATTCACTCGGTCAGCGGGCAATCCGCACTTCCTGAACTGCTGCAGGAGATGGAGCAGTTGGAACAGCTGATCGAGCATCGAGGTCAGCAGCTTACCCTTGTCGAGGATCTGATCATGAACTCCAATCTGGAGGAGTCGGTGCACCCCACGGGGCGGCCGGTGAAAAAGGGTTGGATCTCCTCCTACTATGGCATGCGCAACGACCCCTTCAGCGGAAAACGCAGCATGCACAAAGGGATGGATTTTGCCGGAAAGGATGGATCCGAGGTGGTCGCGGTCGCCGCCGGTGTTGTCACCTGGTCTGGGGAGCGCTATGGCTACGGCAAGCTGATCGAGATCAATCACGGCAAGGGGTACATCACCCGATACGGGCATAATAAAGAGATCCTGGTGGAGGTCGGCGATCGCATCAAGCAGGGTCAGGTGATCGCCCGGATGGGTTCGACAGGTAGGTCCACCGGTCCCCATGTCCATTTTGAAGTGGTGCGCAACGGCAGGACCATTGATCCCACACGCTACATACTCACCAAGCGCAACCAGGGGTGAACCGAACCCGGCGCGTAAGGATAGTTCCCGCCAAGCCCAAATTTGATTGAATCGATTCCCGCGCTTGCTGTCAATCTGCCTGTGCGGGTGCAATCCTGCCAACCCCAACCTTCAGCAATTCCACCGCTTGCTGTATGATCCACCAATTTCGTATTTGCGACGGAAACCCCGATTAATGGTAAGTAACATCTTTAAGAAGATCTTCGGCAGCCGAAATGAGCGCCTGATCAAACGTATGTCAAGGACGGTCTCCCAGATCAATGCCCTGGAAGCCGATACCGAAAAGCTCTCTGATGAGGAATTGAAGCAGAAGACTGCCGAGTTTCGCTCCCGCCTGGAAGCGGGTGAAACCCTCGACAGCCTGATGAACGAGGCCTTCGCCGTGGTCCGCGAGGCGGGACGCCGGGTGATGCAGATGCGCCATTTCGACGTCCAGTTGATCGGCGGCATGGTGCTGCACCAGGGCAAGATCGCGGAGATGAGGACCGGCGAGGGCAAAACCCTTGTCGCCACCTTGGCCGCCTACCTGAACGCCCTGCCGGCAAAAGGCGTACACGTAGTGACGGTGAACGACTATCTGGCACGACGCGATGCCGCCTGGATGGGCCGTATATACGATTTTCTCGGTCTCACCGTTGGGGTGATCAACTCCTCGGGGGGGATGGGACCCGACAGCGCCTCCTATCTCTACGACGCCGAATACGACGCCAAGAGCGGCGGCTATCTCCACCTCAAGCCGGTGACACGCCAACAGGCCTATGCCGCGGACATCACCTACGGCACCAATAACGAATACGGCTTCGACTACCTGCGCGACAATATGGCCTTCAGCGCGGAGCAGCGGGTGCAGCGTCCCCCCAATTTCGCCATCGTCGACGAAGTGGACTCCATCCTCATCGATGAGGCGCGTACCCCGCTGATCATCTCCGGTCCGACGGAAGATTCGTCGGAACTCTATAAGGCGGTGAACGTGATCATTCCCCGCCTCACCAGGCAGGACCCGATCACCAACGAGGAGGGGAAACCCGATTTCGGCCCGGGAGACTTCTCGGTGGACGAGAAGGCACGCCAGGTCTTCTTCAGCGAGGAGGGTCACCAGCATCTTGAAGAGATGCTCACCGAAGCGGGATTGCTGGCGGAGGGCGCCAGTCTCTACGATCCCTCCAACATCATCCTGATGCATCACGCCAACGCCGCGTTGCGCGCCCATGCCCTGTTTCAACGCAATGTGGACTATATCGTCAAGGATGGTCAGGTCATCATCGTCGACGAGTTTACCGGCCGCACCATGCCGGGGCGGCGCTGGTCCGACGGCCAGCATCAGGCGGTGGAGGCGAAAGAGGGGGTGGAGATTCAGAACGAGAACCAGACCCTGGCCTCGATCACCTTCCAGAACTACTTCCGCCTCTACAACAAACTCTCGGGCATGACCGGTACGGCGGATACAGAGGCCTTCGAGTTTCAGCAGATATACGGCCTCGAGGTGGTGGTCATCCCCACCAACATGCCGATGGTCAGGGATGATATGGGGGACCTGGTCTATCTCACCCCCGAGGAGAAATACGAGGCGATACTCGAGGATGTGCAGGATTGCGTGAAACGGGGACAGCCGGTGCTGGTGGGTACCGCCTCCATCGAGACCTCCGAACTGGTCTCCGGGCTTCTGCAAAAGGCAGAAGTGGATCATCGGGTTCTCAACGCCAAGCATCATGAGCAGGAGGCGGGCATCGTCGCCCAGGCCGGCCAGCCTGGTTCCGTCACCATCGCCACCAACATGGCGGGACGAGGCACCGACATCGTCCTCGGCGGCAACCTGGAGTCGGAGCTGGAGGCCCTCGGGGAGAATCCGGATCAGGCCGCCGTCGATGAACACAAGGCGACCTGGAAAAAGCGCCACCAGCATGTGCTGGATGCCGGCGGCCTGCATGTCATCGGTACCGAGCGCCACGAGTCGCGGCGTATCGACAACCAGTTGCGCGGCCGCTCCGGCCGTCAGGGCGATCCGGGCTCGAGCCGTTTCTACCTCTCTCTGCAGGATAATCTGATGCGTATCTTCGCCTCCGACAAGGTGGGTGGATTGATGCAGAAACTCGGCATGGAGAAGGGGGAGGCGATCGAGCATCCCTGGGTCTCCCGGGCGATCGAGAATGCCCAGCGCAAGGTGGAGGGTCGCAACTTCGATATCCGTAAACAGCTGCTCGAATATGACGATGTGGCGAACGATCAGCGCAAGGTCGTCTACGAGCAGCGCAACGAGCTGATGGATACCTCCGATATCACCGATTCCATCACCGCGCTTCGTAATGATGTGGTGGATGAGGTATTCCACAGCCATATCCCCCGCGACAGTATCGAGGAGCAGTGGGATATCCCCGGTCTGAGCGAGTCGCTCACCGAGATGTTTGGCGGCGAGTGGCCGATCCAGCAATGGCTGGAAGAGGATCACGACCTGCACGAGGAGACCTTGAAGGGGAAGATCACCAAGATCCTGCAGGATATCTATCAGGATAAGGAGAAGCTGGTCGGCATGGAGAACATGCGCCAGTTCGAAAAGGGCATCATGCTGCAGACCCTCGACGGCCATTGGAAAGAGCACCTGGCGGCCATGGATTACCTGCGCCAGGGGATCCACCTGCGCGGTTACGCACAGAAAAACCCGAAGCAGGAGTACAAACGCGAGGCCTTCGAGATGTTCTCCGGCATGCTGGGGAGCATCAAGCAGGAGGTGACGGGACTGCTCTCCAAGGTCCAGGTGCAGATGCCGGAGGAGATGGCCATCCAGCAGCAGCCGAAGGTCGACGAGTTCGAGTTCAAGCATGAGGCCTTCGAGGGTTTGCCGGAGGAGACGACGGCAGCGGCGGAGAGGGAGGAGCAGGCGGCTCCGCCTCAACAGCCCTTCGTCCGTGAGGGGCGCAAGATCGGCAGAAATGAACCCTGCCCATGCGGTTCCGGCAAGAAATATAAGCAGTGCCACGGTCGACTTAACTGATATGAGTAGTGCTCGCAGCACCATCCCGGGGATACGGCTCGGTACCGCGGCGGCGGGCATCAAGTATGCGGACAGGGACGATCTTGTCGTCGTGGAGATGGCGCAAACTGCAACTTGCGCCGCGGTGTTTACCCGGAATGCCTTCTGTGCCGCCCCGGTGCAGTTGGCGAAACGCCATTTGACCCAGGAATCGCCCCGGTATCTGCTTATCAATTCAGGCAATGCCAACGCGGGCACCGGCCAGCAGGGGATGCAGGATGCCCTTGATAGCTGCCACGGCGTGGCGACCTCCGCAGGCTGCAAAGTGGAGCAGGTACTGCCGTTCTCCACCGGTGTGATCGGTGAAAACCTGCCCGTCGAAGCGATCCGCGGCGCTATACCCGGCGCCATGGGCAGTTTGAGCGGCGATGGCTGGGAAGCGGCTTCCCGCGCCATCATGACCACCGATACCCGGCCCAAGCTTAGGTCACGACAGTTTGAGTTTGAAGGTGTCCGGGTAGGGCTCTGCGGTATGGCCAAGGGAGCGGGCATGATCCGTCCCGACATGGCGACCATGCTGGCCTTTCTGGCCACCGATCTGAGTATCTCTCAGGCGCTGCTCAGGGAGTGTCTGGCTAACGCGGTCAAGCCTTCGTTCAACAGCATCACCGTCGATGGCGACACCTCCACCAATGATGCCTGCGTGTTGATGGCCAGTGGCGCATCCTCACTCGCGCCGGTGGTTGACAGGGATTCCCCCCTCTACCGGCAGCTTGAGCATGAAGTGACTGAACTCTGTATCGATCTGGCGCGGGAGATCGTCCGTGATGGCGAGGGGGCGACCAAGCTGGTGGAGATTCTGGTGCAGGGCGCAGCCGACGAAACCGAAGCACGGGATGTCGCCTATACCATTGCCCATTCGCCGCTGGTCAAGACCGCACTCTTCGCCTCCGATCCCAACTGGGGCAGGATACTGGCCGCGGTGGGGCGCGCGGGGCTGGACGACCTCGATATCGATCGGGTCGAGATCTGGCTTGACGATCTCTGCATCGTGCGCAACGGTGGCCGCGTGGCTGAATACACCGAGCAGGCGGGTCTGTCGGTGATGGGTCAGAAGGAGTTCACCATTCGAGTCGTGCTTGGACGGGGTGGTGAACAGGCGCAGATAGTTACCTGCGATCTCTCCTATGACTATGTCAAGATCAATGCTGAATACCGAACCTAGAAGCAGCTGACACTCACATGATCCATGTCGCCGCCGCTGCCATCTTCGATGCCGAAGGTCGCGTCCTTGTCACCAGGCGGGCCGACCATCTGCATCAGGGGGGACTGTGGGAGTTTCCGGGCGGTAAACGTGAACCGGGAGAGTCGATAGAACAGGCGTTGGCAAGGGAGCTCGATGAGGAGCTCGGGATTCTGCCGCTTGCGTATGATCCCCTGATACGGATCAGGCACAGTTACGGCGATCGCCGGCTGCTGCTCGAATTTTTTCGTGTCACGCGATATCAGGGCAGGGCCAGAGGTCTCGAGGCGCAGCCGTTAAAGTGGCTGTTGCCAAGTGAGATGGATCCGCACAGATTCCCTGCCGCCGATCGGCCTGTAATCACCGCTCTGCGGCTGCCGAGTCGCTATCTGATCACCGGAGAGAATGCCAAGCAAGCGAAAAGCTTCCTCAGGCGGTTGGATCGTTCCCTCGAACAGGGGGTGGGTATAGTACAGTTGCGTGCCCACGGCTTGGCGGACGAGGGCTACCGTGAGCTGTTGTCGGCCTCGCTGACGCGCTGCCGCCTTCAGGGTGCGAGATTGATCGTCAATCGTCCCCAGGGGGTGGTGGACTGGCTGGGCACAGCCGATGGCATCCACTTCACCGCACGTCAGCTGATGTCGCTCGGTTGTCGGCCTCCTGGGGCCGGCCTCTTGGGTGCCTCCTGCCACAGTCCCGAGGAGTTGATGCGGGCTGTGCAACTGCAGCTTGACTACGCGCTGCTATCACCGGTCGAGAAGACCCCATCCCATCCTCAGGCCACTACCCTCGGCTGGAGGCGTTTTGCCGAGTGGGTGGACGAGGTCAACATACCGGTGTATGCCCTTGGCGGCATGCACCCCGATTCCTTGTCGCAGGCAAAACGTGCCGGGGCACAGGGGATTGCGGGAATTTCGACCTTTTGGGTCATCAATCCATAAATCCATACTCTTTTATCATCGACTGCACGATCTTCACCGCATCCGGTGATTTATCGAGGAATTCAAAACCCGAATCATAAAATGCGGTATTGATGTCTTTGTCACTCCAGCGGCAGATCGCGTTGAAAGTGACTGGCTTAAGTTCACCTTGCGGATCGGGCAGGCGAATTTCGAGTTGCATCTCTTCCCCCGTCGGTACAGCTTTTTCGCTTATCAGCATCAAACCTCCGGTATTGATGTCAACGACATGCCCGATGGGGATATTTTGATCGACCTGCCATACCCGGAGATAGTAGATGAGATGGCGCCGCTTGACGGTGCGTCTGTCCGTGGGATGCAATGCATTTTCCCGGTTGTGCTGACTTGGCCTCTTCATGTACATCGCTTTTCGCCTTCGGTTGTGCGGGTGTTATGGATTTCGAGTTTGCAGGATGCCATTCACATGAATCTCCATTAAACAAGAGATCGGCTGATCGCCGCAAGAACTTAGGTTTTCCCTCATACCTCGATCAAGAATCCAATTAATAGCGAAATATCAATAGTATGCAGGATATAAAAAAAGAAGTTATTTCTTGTTATGATGGTATTCTATTGACAAGGCCCCTATGGTTTCGGCGCTGGCCGGGTCTATTTGCATGGAGTTGCTGGTTCATTGAGAGAGGGATGACAAGTATGTTCGTTAAACTGTTCAATCCTGAACTGTTGTCGAACTCAGAGTACCAACAGGCATTGGTTAGGTTGGCCATATGGCTGTTCAGTATCGTGTTTATGTGGCTCGGTACGACGACAGGTTACTATGCCGTTGATTACCAGCTCTTTATACTTCTCTACCAGTGCTACCTGTTTATCTTTCTGGCTATCCTGCTCAGCATTGTATTCAAACCCGGTCTGCCCTATCGCAAAGAGGTTACGCTTCTGCTCGATGTAAGCGCAACCAGTCTTGCCATCGTCATCACATCGGACGCCATCAGTCCATTCTATTTGGTCTACCTGTGGATCTACATTTCCTACGGGACAAGATATGGCAAGAGGCTTCTGATGTTGGCTGCCCTGCTCAGTTTTGTTGCCTACAATGGCGTGCTGCTCTATCTGGATGCATGGTGGAGCCATGGATTCGATGCCTTCTTTTTCCAGCTGTTGCTGGTGGTGCTCCCTCTTTATCAATACTTCTTGATGAAGAAGCTCCACATCGCCAAGGAGGAAGCGGAGAGTGCGAAAAAGGCACGGGGGGACTTCCTGGCCACCATGACGCACGAATTGCGCACCCCACTGATCGGGGTGATCGGCATGACCAGACTGATGCAGGGAACTCCGTTGGACAAGGAGCAGAAAGAGTATCTTCACTCAATCCAATCATCGGCACATATGCTGAGATCCCTGATCAGCGATGTACTCGATCTGTCCAAAATCGATGCCAATAAGCTGGAACTGGTAGCCGAGTGGTTCGATATCCGCAAGTTGGTCAAAAGCGTTACCGCGAGCCTGGCTGAAGAGGCTCACGACAAACAGCTTGAACTTCTTTGCTGGGTCGATCCGCAACTGCCTTGGGAACTCTACGGGGACAAGCTGAGAATTTCGCAGATTCTTTATAATCTGCTCGGCAATGCGGTGAAGTTTACCGACAACGGCTACGTCCGCCTGGAACTGGTCCATGTGGTTGACTCCGGGGATTGTGCCCAGACCCACCTTTTGATCAGGGTCGAGGATACAGGCATTGGCATTCCGCAGGATCGACAGGCGTCTGTTTTTGATTGTTTCTGGCAAGCGGATATCGGCAATACACGCCGCTTCGAGGGAGCCGGATTGGGGACAACAGTGGTGCGAGATCTGACGCGGCTAATGGGTGGCACGGTGGATCTGGTCAGCGAATCGGGTGAGGGTTCAACCTTCTGTGTCAGGTTGCCGTTGCAGGTGAGGGGCGAAGCCGCTGGATCCAAAGCAGGTTTTCCGCTTGCCGGACGTACCCTACTGGTCTATGAGCGGAATCCCGTGGCGATGCGGCTTCACTGCAAGGTCGCGCGCGAGTTTGGAATGCAGGTTATCAGTGCAAGCTTCCCCGGCGAGTTTCTTGGCAATCTCGACAGCAGGGTTGAGTTGTTAATGGTATGCGACTCACTCCAGGATACTTCGATCAAAGAGATACTCTACAAGGCTCAGGCGGTGGCACCGACTTTGCCTGTTATTGTTGCGGGTTATCGTGGTCGCCTGAGTGAGATGGGTATGGTCAAGGATCCTGAAAATACTCTGATCAAGCCATTTCTCGCCGAGGACTTCGCGTTTATGGCGATGAACGCCCTGGGACTCGAATTGAATCAGCGGCGACACGCAATCGTGGGCGATGACCTTTCGGCAAAGAGCGTGGGGATAAAAATTCTCCTTGCTGAGGACAATGCCATTGCAGCCAAGGTGCTATCGACCTTGTTGACTCAACGCGGGCATAAAGTGCGGATAACCAGGGATGGCTTCGAGGCCTTGCAGGCGGTTGCCGATGATGAGTTTCAACTGGCTTTTATCGATCTGCGTATGCCGAATATCGATGGCCTCGAGTTCACTCGACGCTACCGAAGTAATGAACCAAAGCATCGTTACATGCCTATCTACGCATTGACCGCAAACAGTGTAGAGCAGATGTTCGAACACTGTGTCGAGGCGGGTATGGATGGATTTCTGACCAAGCCTGTCGAGCCGGAGATGTTGGATGCGATAATCGATCAGTACAATTCCAATCGTGATCGAAACTGTATCGGACAGCCGCTCCCCCTCCCAACCTAGGTTAGGGAGGAAGCAGGGGTGGCTCCAACCGGTTCAGTATGCCCGCTAGTTAGAGTGACAGGGCGTGCCAGATATCCAGGGTGGGCTTGGCCTGATTCATGGTATAGAAGTGCAGCCCAGGAGCGCCACCTTCCAACAGCCGCTCGCAAAGTCTTATTACTATTTCAGCGCCGTAACTGCGAATCGCTTCCAGGTCTTCACCAAATCCCTCGAGCCGTTTTCTCAACCAGCGGGGAATTTCAGCTCCACAGGCATCGGAAAAGCGGGCCAGTTGGGTGAAGTTTGTTATCGGCATTATGCCGGGTACGATCGGGATATCGATCTGCAGTTGTTGACAACTGTCGAGGAAGCGAAAATAGGCATCGGCGTTGTAGAAATACTGGGTGATTGCGCTATCCGCACCCGCAGCCACCTTTAACTTGAAATAGTTCAGGTCCTGTTGCGCGCTGCTGGCCTGGGGATGGAACTCGGGATAGGCCGCAACCTCGATATGAAACTGCTGTGGATAGCGCTCCTGAATCAGTTCGACCAGCTGATTGGCATGACCCAGGTCGCTCAGTTCCCCCATCCCTGTACCCGAGGGAAGATCGCCGCGCAGGGCGACGAGACGACGGATACCGATCGCTTTGTAGTGTGCCAGAATCTCCAGTATCTCATCCCGGCTGGCGCCGATACAGGATAGATGGGGTGCGGTGGTGATCTGCTCTTCGATCAGCCACTCCACGGTATCGAATGTACGCTGCCGGGTAGATCCTCCGGCACCGTAAGTGACCGAAAAGAAGGCTGGCTGCTTGGCTCTCAATTCTCCGACGGCCTTTTGCAGATTTTCCTGGCCTCTTTCCGTCTTTGGCGGGAAGAGTTCAAAACTGAAGGTCTTTTGTTGATTATCTCTCTGCATGGTAAATCTTTCGTGCTAACGCCGGTAGGCCGCTGACCTGGATCGGCAAATGCCGCATGGGGCCAGGAAATGCCATGGCATATCGTTTTGAATGCTAAGATGCGACGCTGCCGTCACACCCCGGGATTTCATCAACCGTTACTCAGTAGCGATAGTGATCGGGTTTGTAGGGCCCCTCGACCGGTACCCCGATATAGTCGGCCTGTTCCTGAGTAAGGGTTGTCAAATGGGCGCCGATTTTTTCCAGATGGAGTCGGGCAACCTCTTCATCGAGCTTCTTGGGAAGTACATAGACCTCGTTGTTGTAGTTTTCCGCATTGTTGAAAAACTCCATTTGGGCCAGAACCTGGTTGGAAAACGAATTTGACATGACAAAGCTCGGGTGTCCCGTGGCACAGCCCAGATTGACCAGCCTGCCTTCAGCCAGGATGATGATGCGTTTACCGTCCGCAAAGATAACGTGATGGACCTGGGGCTTGATCTCTTCCCATTGGTAGTGGCGAATGCCCGCAATGTCGATTTCGTTGTCGAAGTGGCCGATGTTACAGACGATGGCCTGGTCCTTCATCGCCGCCATGTGATCGTGGGTGATGATCTTAAAGTTGCCTGTGGTGGTGACAAAGATCTCACCCTCCGCCGCCGCCTCTTCCATGGTAACCACCCGATAGCCTTCCATCGCGGCCTGCAGCGCGCAGATCGGATCGATTTCGGTAATCCACACGGTGGCTCCCAGACCGCGTAGCGATTGTGCACAACCCTTACCCACATCACCGTAACCGGCGACAACCGCGATCTTGCCCGCGATCATGACATCGGTGGCGCGTTTGATACCGTCTACCAGGGATTCCCGACAGCCGTAAAGATTGTCGAACTTTGATTTAGTGACCGAGTCGTTGACGTTCATGGCGGGGAACAGCAGGGTGCCCTGTTCCATCATCTGGTAGAGGCGGTGGACGCCTGTGGTGGTCTCCTCGGTCACGCCCTTGATCGATTCCGCCATACGGTGATAGCGCTTCGGGTCCTCTTCGAGACTGCGCTTTAACACCCCGAGAATGACACGCCACTCCTCGGGATCCTCCTCCCGAGGTTCGGGAACCGCACCGGCGTCGGCGAACTCGACACCTTTGTGGACCAGCAGGGTAGCGTCTCCGCCATCGTCCAGAATCATATTGGGGCTACCACCGTCCGGCCAATTAAGGACTTGTTCGGTGCACCACCAGTATTCCTCCAGGGTCTCTCCCTTCCAGGCATAAACCGGTATTCCCTCTGCGGCGATTGCGGCCGCGGCATGATCCTGGGTCGAGAAGATATTGCATGAGCACCAGCGCACCTGCGCTCCGAGCGCAACCAGTGTCTCGATGAGAACGGCGGTCTGGATGGTCATGTGCAGGGATCCGGTGATTCGCGCCCCCTTCAGCGGCTGTTGCGGGGCGTATTTGCGGCGTATCGCCATCAAACCGGGCATTTCGGTCTCGGCAATGGCGATCTCACGACGACCGTATTCCGCCAGTGATATGTCGGCAATCTTATAGTCGGTAAACTGACTGGTACTGTCGCTGATTTTGTTGGTCAACTCACTCATGGTAGTCATCTCCTGAATATCGTGAGTGAGCGCGGTTGGATTGTTTGAGCTTCCCTTCCGAGCCTGGCGGACCCTGGATCCGTTGCAGCGCTCCTCGGAGAGGGGGTGTGTTAATTATGAATTATGAATTTTGAATTTTGAATTGTCGAGCGCGCTCCGCACGGCTGTTTTGAAACGCTATACCACATAACAAAAAGCGCGAGCGCAGCGAGCACGTTCAAATCAAAATTAACAATACAAAATTCAAAATGTTTTTTTAGAGTCCGGCATCCTCCCGCAGCGCCTCCGCCTTGTCGGTCAGCTCCCAGGTAAATTCCTCGTCCTCGCGGCCAAAATGACCGTAGGCTGCAGTCTTTTGATACTTGATCTGATCATAGTTCAGCAGGTCGAGCATGTTCAGGATGCCGTAGGGACGCAGGTCGAAATGGCTGCGCACCAGCTCGGCAATCTTCTCATCAGCCAGTTTGCCCGTGCCGAAAGTCTCGATCATGATCGAGGTGGGCTCGGCGACACCAATCGCATAGGAGACCTGGATTTCGCAGCGTTCCGCCAAGCCGGCGGCAACGATATTCTTCGCCACATAGCGTCCGGCGTAGGCGGCGGAGCGGTCTACCTTGGAGGGATCCTTGCCGGAGAAGGCTCCCCCGCCATGACGGGCGGAGCCGCCGTAGGTGTCGACGATGATCTTGCGTCCGGTGAGGCCGCAATCGCCTACCGGACCGCCAATGACGAAGCTACCGGTGGGATTGATGTGGATCTTCTCCTGGGGGCACCGGTCCAGCCACTCCTTTGGCAACACCGGTTGAATGATGTTCTCCATCACCGCCTCATAGAGATGCTTATAATCGATGTCCGGGTCGTGCTGGGTTGAGAGCACCACCGCACCGATGCCGCTGACCCTGCCGTCTTCGTATCGCAGGGTAACCTGACTCTTGGCATCTGGACGAAGCCAGGGCAGGATCCCGGCCTTGCGTATCTCCGACTGCCGCTGCATCAATCGCTGGGCGTAGGTGATGGGCGCAGGCATCAGCACATCGGTCTCATCCGTCGCATAGCCGAACATCATCCCCTGATCGCCGGCGCCCTGTTCTTCCGGGCTGGTTCGATCCACCCCCTGGGCGATATCGCTCGACTGTTTGCCGATCAGTGACATCACGGCGCAGGTGGAGCCGTCGAAACCGACATCCGAACTGGTGTAGCCGATGTCGCAGACGACCCTTCTCACCAATTCGTCCAGGTCGATCCAGGCCTCTGTGGTGATCTCTCCGGCGACGATGACGGCACCCGTCTTGATCAGTGTTTCACAGGCCACCCGCGCCCTGTCGGGATTCGGATCGGTCTCGAGAATGGCGTCCAGCATGGCATCTGAGATCTGGTCGGCGACTTTGTCCGGGTGACCCTCTGAGACTGATTCGGATGTAAAAATAAAATCTTTTGCCATTGAATTTCCTTAGACTTCTAATAAGACGGATGCCACAAGATATTCCATAAGGTGGGGATGGCGGACCACCGGTGGCGACAATTCCTTGCTTTGAGCGAAATCCGGATTTTACACATCAGTCTGCTTTTTGCATAATGCCCCACCCCACAATCAATTCAGATTATTAAAGGGATCAATGATGGTTTCTTTACAGACCCCGATATGTGACTTTGGCGCGCCGGCCCCCGATTTTCTGCTGCCCGGTGTCGATGGCCGTGATTGGTCCTTGCAGCAGTGCGCAGGGGAACGCGGCCTGTTGGTGATGTTCATCTGCAATCACTGCCCCTATGTCAAGGCTGTACAACAGCGTATTGTGCGGGATACCAAAGAGTTAGCACTGTTGGGTATCAATTCGGTGGCAATCATGTCCAACGATCCCGCGGAATACGAGGAGGACTCGTTCGAGAATATGAAGCGGGTTTCCGAGCGGATGGGCTTTCCCTTTCCCTACCTGTTTGACGAGAGCCAGGCCGTTGCCAAGTCCTACGGTGCCGTCTGTACGCCCGACTTCTTCGGTTACAATGCCGCGCTGGAGCTGCAGTATCGTGGCCGTCTCGATGAGAGCCGCAAGGAGACCGCCCCGGGCAGTGTACGGCGGGATCTGTTCGAGGCGATGAAACAGGTAGCGGAAAGCGGCCACGGACCCAGTGAACAGATACCCAGCATGGGCTGCTCCATTAAGTGGAGACAGGAGCCAACTGCTTGATATTGTAAGGTTTATTAGGATATTAGGGTTTTTTCATCAAGCCAGCTTATTGCCCTGTAAAGTTAGCTGCTTTGCCGGGACCCTGGGCTTGGGTCAGAATAGCTGACCTTTGTCCGTGCGGATATCGGCTGTGCAATGGGGGCCAGATTCCCGGTTCGCTGTGAAATATCAATGCGAAGGGGTGCCGAAAAGGGGTTTATTGATAACGAATTCAGTGGCTTGCCACGCAATAACTTTTTATCCGACAGATACAAATTACTAACCAATTCTAATCAGGAGGGGTCAATGTCCTCACGAAGAGAACTCGCCAATGCCATTCGTGCCCTGAGTATGGATGCAGTGCAGAAAGCCAATTCAGGCCATCCGGGTGCGCCCATGGGTATGGCGGATATCGCAGAGGTTCTGTGGAACAACCATATGAAACACAATCCGGCGAATCCGGACTGGGCTGATCGCGACCGCTTTGTTCTCTCCAACGGTCATGGTTCGATGCTCATCTACTCACTGCTGCACCTGACCGGCTATGAGTTGGGTATCGACGATCTGAAATCCTTTCGTCAGCTCCACTCCAAGACCCCGGGCCACCCGGAGTATGGGTATGCCCCGGGTGTCGAGACGACCACCGGACCTCTCGGACAGGGCATAACCAATGCGGTTGGCATGGCCCTGGCAGAGAAGACCCTCGCGGCACAGTTCAACAAACCGGGTCATGAAATCGTCGATCACAAGACCTATGTCTTTCTCGGTGACGGCTGCATGATGGAGGGTATCTCCCATGAGGCCTGTTCCCTGGCGGGCACCCTGGGGCTGGGTAAACTGATCGCCTTCTGGGATGACAACGGCATCTCGATCGACGGCGAGACCGAGGGTTGGTTTACCGACGATACACCCGGCCGTTTCGAGTCTTACGGCTGGCACGTGATCCGCGATGTGGACGGCCATGACGCGGATGCCATCGATCGGGCGATCGAGGAGGCCAAATCGACCAGCAGCAAGCCGTCGCTGATCTGCTGCAAGACCACCATCGGCTTCGGTTCACCGAACCTGGCGGGCAGCCACGACTGCCATGGCGCTCCCCTGGGGGCCGACGAGATCGTCGCCACCCGTGAACAGCTGGGTTGGTCCCATGATGCCTTTGTGGTGCCCGATGAGATCTATGCGGCCTGGGATGCGAAGGCTGCAGGCGCCAGTGCCGAGAGTGAATGGAATGAGCGCTTTGCCTCTTATGAGGAGGTCCATCAGGGGCTTGCCGCGGAATTTAAACGGCGCATGGAGGGGGGGCTTCCTGCTAACTGGGCCGAGGAGACCGCCAAGTACATCGCCGAGGTGAACGGCAAGGCCGAATCGCCGGCAACCCGCAAGGCTTCACAAAACGCCCTCAACGGCTATGGACCCCTGCTGCCCGAGTTCCTCGGCGGTTCCGCCGATCTGTCGCCCTCCAACCTGACCGCCTGGTCCGGATCGAGTCCGATCAATGATGGCAACGCCGACGGTAACTACCTCTCCTATGGTGTGCGTGAATTCGGCATGTCCGCAATCATGAATGGTATCGCGCTTCACGGCGGTTTCATCCCCTATGGCGGTACCTTCTTGATGTTTTCCGAGTATGCCCGCAACGCATTGCGCATGGCGGCACTGATGAAGCTGCGCTCGATCTTCGTTTATACCCACGACTCTGTCGGTCTGGGTGAGGACGGCCCGACCCATCAGCCTATCGAACAGATTCCGACCCTGCGCATGATCCCGAACATGGATGTATGGCGTCCCTGTGACGGGGTTGAGACCGCTGTCGCCTGGAAGGCTGCCGTGGAGAAGAGTGACGGCCCCACCTCCCTGGTGTTCTCCCGCCAGGGTCTCGCCCATCAGGAGCGGAGCGATGAACAGATTGCCAATATCGAGAAAGGCGGGTACGTGATCAAGGATTGCGCCGGGACCCCAGATGCCATCGTTATCGCCACCGGTTCCGAGGTGGGTATCGCAATCCAGGGTGCCGCCGACTCCGGTAAAAATGTGCGCGTGGTTTCAATGCCGAATACCAAGGTCTTCGATGAGCAGGACGCGGCATACAAGGAATCGGTGCTGCCCGCGAATGTCACCGCCCGGGTTGCCGTGGAGGCCGCTGTCGCCGACGGCTGGTACAAATATGTCGGCATCAACGGCAAGGTGATCGGCATCAACCGCTTTGGTGAGTCTGCGCCGGCAGGTGAGCTGTTCAAGGAGTTCGGCTTTACCGCAGAGAACGTGGCGGCGGCCATCGACGAGGTTTCTGCCTGATAACGACCGCCGGGCACCCTCGGTACCCGGCGGCAGGCTATTCAATTTAGATTACAACTCTATTTATCTATAAAACGGAGAACTGAAATGACAATCAAAGTAGGTATCAATGGTTTTGGTCGTATCGGACGCATGGCGTTCCGCGCTATCGCCAAAGATTTCCCCGGTATCGAAGTCGTTGGTATCAATGACCTCCTGGAACCCGACTACCTTGCCTACATGCTGAAGTATGACTCGGTGCACGGTAACTTCGACGGCGAGATCGCCGTGGAAGGCAGCAACATGGTCGTCAACGGTAAGAAAATCCGCCTCACTGCAGAGCGTGACCCGGCAGACCTGAAATGGGATGAGATCGGTGCGGAGCTGGTGATCGAGTGTACCGGCTTTTTCCTCACCGAGGAGACCTGCCAGAAGCACATCGACGCAGGCGCCAAGAAGGTTGTGCAGAGCGCCCCCTCCAAAGATGCCACACCCATGTTCGTCTATGGCGTCAACCACAACGACTATAGCGGGCAGGCCATCGTTTCCGCCGCCTCCTGTACCACCAACTGCCTGGCGCCGGTGGCCAAGGTGCTGAATGACAAGTGGGGCATCAAGCGTGGCCTGATGACCACCGTACACGCCGCCACAGCCACCCAGAAGACTGTCGACGGCCCCTCCATGAAGGACTGGCGCGGCGGCCGCGGTATCCTGGAGAATATCATTCCTTCTTCCACTGGTGCCGCCAAGGCGGTGGGCAAGGTGCTGCCCGCGCTGAACGGCAAGCTGACCGGCATGGCCTTCCGCGTGCCCACTTCCGACGTCTCCGTGGTCGACCTGACCGTGGAGCTGAACAACGGTGCCAGCTATGACGATATCTGTGCCGCCATGAAGGCCGCTTCCGAGTCGGGAGATCTGGCAGGCGTTCTGGACTACACCGAGGAGAAGGTGGTCTCCACCGATTTCCGCGGACGCGGTACGCCCTCCATTTTCGACGCGGGCGCCGGCATCATGCTGGACGATACCTTCGTCAAGGTAGTCTCCTGGTACGACAACGAGTACGGCTATACCTGCAACATGCTGCGCATGGTCGAGCACGTAGCCAAGTAAGACTGGCACACCATGGGGCGGTCAAACACCGCCCCATGGTGCAGTGCGGCGAATTTTGAACTATGAATTTACCTGCTTTCAATGCGGTGACTCGCCACGTCATGAGTTCATAATTCAAAATTCACACTGAAAAATTAGAATCGACCTAGGAGTTCCTAATGTCTTTCATCAAGTTGACCGACCTCGACCTCGCCGGCAGGCGAGTCCTGATTCGCGCTGACCTCAATGTTCCCGTCAAAGACGGCAAAGTCACGTCGGATGCCCGAATTACCGCCTCCATGCCCACAATCGAGCACTGTGTCAAGGCGGGGGCCAGGGTACAGGTGATGTCTCATCGCGGTCGTCCCACGGAGGGTGAGGTGGATGCCGAGAACTCCATGCAGCCGATTGCCGATGACATGAGCGCCAAACTCGGTAACACGGTCCGTCTGGTCAAGGATTATCTGCAGAACGCCCCCGAGGTGGCGGAAGGCGAGGTGGTGTTGTTCGAGAACGTCCGCTTCAACAGCGGTGAGAAGAAAGACAATGAGGAGCTGGCTAAGAACTATGCCGCCCTCTGCGATATCTTCGTCATGGATGCCTTCGGCACCGCCCATCGCGCCCAGGCCTCTACCCATGGTGCCGGCAAGTTCGCGCCGACGGCCTGCGCCGGCCTGTTGCTGGCCGACGAGTTGGATAATCTCGCCAAGGCCCTGGCGAATCCCGCGCGGCCGATGGTGGCGATCGTGGGTGGTTCCAAGGTTTCAACCAAGTTGACCGTACTCGAGGCACTCTCCGAGAAGGTGGATCAACTGGTGGTGGGTGGCGGTATCGCCAACACCTTCCTCAAGGCAACGGGCCACAACGTGGGAAAATCGCTCTGCGAAGACGATCTGGTACCCACCGCCCAGGCGTT
Source organism: gamma proteobacterium symbiont of Ctena orbiculata (assembly GCA_003094535.1). Taxonomy (GTDB): domain Bacteria; phylum Pseudomonadota; class Gammaproteobacteria; order Chromatiales; family Chromatiaceae; genus Thiodiazotropha. The sequence continues at coordinate 35,606 of NATV01000116.1, forward strand.
GATCGAAAAGATGAAGGCGCGGGGCGCGAATATCCCCATTGCCACCGATGTTGTGGTCGGCAAGAACTTCGCGGAAGATGAGCCTGCGGTGCTGAAGACCGCCGCTGATGTTGCCGACGACGAGATGATTTTCGATATCGGACCGGACAGCGCCAATGAGTTGGCTGAGATCATCAAGAAGGCCGGCACCATTGTCTGGAATGGCCCGGTGGGGGTTTTCGAATTCGATCAGTTTGGTGAGGGTACCAAGACCGTATCCATGGCCATTGCCGAATCGGCTGGCTTCTCCCTCGCCGGCGGCGGCGACACCATCGCCGCGATCCAAAAGTATGATATCTATGACAAGGTTTCCTACATCTCCACCGCGGGCGGTGCCTTTCTCGAGTACCTGGAAGGCAAAACCCTGCCCGCGGTGGCCATGCTTGAGGCCCGTGCAGCTGAGTAAGATAGAGAATCGATCATGGCTGAGCAGGGGCTCAGCCGGTTTTTCATGGGTTAAGCATCTAGCTGGATCTGTATGCCAAGACGAACAAAAATTGTAGCAACCCTGGGGCCGGCAACGGATGATCCCAAGGTACTGGATAAGATTATCCACGCCGGGGCGGATGTGGTTCGCCTCAATCTTTCTCATGATCATCACGACTCCCAGCGCCAGCGGGCCGACAGAATACGCAATCGTGCCCGTGCCTGTGGACGGCAGATTGGTGTCTTGGCCGATCTGCAGGGGCCGAAAATCAGAATCGGCCGCTTCACAACAGGCGCCATCGATCTCAACGAGGACGATAGCTTTATCCTCGATGCCGGCTGTGCCCTGGATGCGGGTGACCAGCAACGGGTCGGTCTCACCTATCCGCAACTGGCAGAGGATGTCAGCCGTGGCGATACCCTGTTGCTGGACGATGGGGCAATCGTGCTTTGGGTCTCCGAAGTCGAGGGCAGGGAGGTTCGCTGCAAGGTGGTCGTCGGCGGCAAGCTCTCCAACAACAAGGGTATCAACAAACAGGGTGGCGGACTTTCCGCTCCGGCGTTGACCGAGAAGGATCGGGAGGATATCAAGTTCGCCGCCGAGATCGACGTCGACTATCTCGCGGTCTCCTTTGTACGCAATGGCGAAGATGTGGTAGAGGCGCGCCGTCTGCTGGAGGAGGCGGGAGGCCAGGGCGGCATCATCGCCAAGATAGAGCGTGCCGAGGCACTGGACTGCATCGAGGAGATCATCCAGGCCTCCGATGCCATCATGGTGGCCCGTGGCGACCTCGGGGTCGAGATCGGAGACGCGGAGCTCCCCGCGGTACAGAAAGAGCTGATCAAGACCGCGCGGGAGATGAACTGCGTGGTTATCACGGCGACCCAGATGATGCAGTCGATGATCGAGAATCCGATTCCCACCCGGGCCGAGGTGTTCGATGTGGCGAACGCTGTGATGGATGGAACCGACGCGGTGATGCTCTCAGCCGAGACGTCGATCGGTAAATATCCTCACAAGGTGATAGAGACCATGGACCGGGTCTGCGTCGAGGCGGAAAAACACCAGTCCGCAAGGCGTTCGCATCATCGGCTCGACAGCGTCTTTGGCCGTGTCGATGAAGCAATTGCCATGGCCACCATGTATACTGCCAATCACTTGGGGGTGAAGGGAATTGCCGCCTTGACCGAATCGGGTTCCACGGTGAAATGGATGTCGCGAATCAGCTCCGGAATCCCAATCTACGCCCTTACGCGCCACGTTCGCACAAGACGCAAGGTGACCCTGTTTCGCGGGGTCTATCCGGTGAGTTTCGATGTCGCCAGCACCAACGTTGACAAGGTCAACGAAGAGGTGATCGACGAGTTGCTGCGGCGCGGCGAAGTTCGTGAGAACGACTTGGTGATCATCACCAAGGGTGACCGCTCCGGGGTGGAGGGTCAGACCAATATCATGAAAGTGATGCGCGTCGGCGAGCATGTGCTCGCTGACGAACAAGATGGATGGGTGAAGCCGACACAAGTGCTCCCCGAAGAATTGAAATGACTATAGACACAAAACCAAGGAGGCTATCATGGCCCTGATATCCCTGCGCCAACTTCTCGATCATGCCGCGGAAAACGGCTACGGTCTGCCGGCGTTCAATGTCAACAACATGGAGCAGGTGCATGCCATCATGCAGGCTGCGGATGCAGCCAAAAGCCCGGTCATCCTGCAGGGCTCCGCCGGGGCTCGCTCTTACGCGGGTGAGCCTTTCCTGCGCCATCTGATCATCGCCGCGACCGAGATGTATCCGCAGATCCCGGTCTGCATGCACCAGGATCACGGAACATCCCCGTCCGTCTGCCTGCGCTCCATCCAGTCGGGCTTCTCTTCCGTGATGATGGACGGCTCATTGATGACCGACGGCAAGACCCCCTCATCCTATGACTACAATGTGGATGTGACCAAGACCGTAGTTGATATGGCGCACTCGGGTGGTGTATCGGTAGAGGGTGAGTTGGGTTGTCTCGGTTCCCTGGAGACCGGACAGGCCGGTGAAGAGGATGGCATTGGCGCCGAGGGCACCCTCGACCACAGCCAGCTGCTGACCGATCCCGACGAAGCCGCCGATTTCGTCAAGAAGACCGGTGTGGATGCCCTGGCCATCGCCATCGGGACCTCCCATGGTGCCTATAAGTTCACCCGTCCGCCGACCGGCGACATCCTCGCCATCGACCGGGTGAAAGAGATCCATGCCCGTATTCCGGATACCCACCTGGTAATGCACGGTTCTTCGTCGGTGCCCCAGGATTGGCTGGCGGTCATCAATGAATATGGCGGAGACATGGGTGAGACCTACGGCGTTCCCGTGGAGGAGATTGTCGAAGGCATCAAGCATGGTGTGCGCAAGGTCAACATCGACACCGACCTGCGGATGGCTTCCACCGGCTCGATCCGTAAGCACCTGCATGACAACAAGTCCAACTTCGATCCTCGCAAGTTCCTCAAAGAGGCGACCAAGGCGATGTCGGATATCTGTAAGGCCCGCTATGAGGCCTTCGGTTCTGCAGGGATGGCGGAAAAGATCACCCCGGTCTCCCTGGAAGGCATGCAGAAACGCTACGAGAGCGGTGAACTCGATCCAAAGGTGAACTGATTCTGCTGCGACACAGATGAAAAAGGGGGCCTAAGCCCCCTTTTTTTATGACGGCTGCCAATCCCGGTACCGATCTCTACAGCAGGCCCTCCTTCTCCAGGGCTGTTTTGAGCTGGTTGGGATTGAAGCCAACGAATTTCTCCTCGCCGATGACAATCAGCGGCACGCTCTGTCCTCCAATCTCAAAAAATTTCTTCTGCATTTTCCCAGGCTTACCGACATTGAAGTCAAGGAAAGGAATTTTATTCCTTTTTAACCACCGCTTCAGATGTTGGCAATGTGGGCACCTTAGGGTGGTGTAGATAACCACCCGGGCTGTTTTTATATTAACTGCAGACATAGAAGACAAAGCTTTATACCACAACTGCTGAATCTGATGGTTCGTACTCAAGTTTATATCAGGAGAAAACATTCACCTGTTAATATTGCAGCGGCACGATAGCAGAAAATCTGAAGTTCAAGGCGAATCAAATTCATCAACCTGCGCGGTCTTTGCCAGCGTGCCAATCACCAGTCAATCTCTTTTCCGCCTCTTGATATTTTTCCGCCGTTTTATCAATTACCTCCTGGGGCAGTTCAGGACCGGGCGGTCGCTTGTCCCAGTCCAGTGTCTCCAGATAGTCACGCACGAACTGTTTATCGAAACTGGGGGGACTGCATCCGGGACGATATGAACTCGCAGGCCAAAAACGTGATGAATCGGGCGTCAGCACCTCATCGATGAGTTGGATCCTGCCTTCGCCATCCAAGCCGAATTCAAATTTCGTGTCTGCAATGATAATACCCTTTTCAAGGGCGTAGTGCGCGGCCTGTCGATAAATAGCAAGACTTATGTCTCGAACCTGAATGGCGATCTCTTCACCCAGCAGTGCCTTTGCCTGTTCAAAGCTGATATTGACATCGTGATCGCCCACCTCCGCTTTGGTCGAAGGCGTGAAAATGGGCTCAGGCAATCTGGCGGCCTGCTGTAACCCCCCGGGCAGGGGAATCCCGCATACGCTTCCTGTCTGTTGATACTCTTTCCAACCGGACCCTATTAGGTAGCCTCTGACTATCGCCTCCACCGGCAGGGGCTTGAGTTTGCGTACCACAATCCAGCGGTCTCCCAGGATTTCGCGCTGTCGCGGGTCTGTTACAATCTCCTCGAGGGGGATGTCCGCGAGGTGGTTGGGGACGATATCGCGGGTGCGGTCGAACCAGAAGTTCGCCACCCTGGTCAGCACTTCCCCCTTTCCGGGTATGGGTTGCGGCATAACCACGTCGAAGGCGGAGAGTCGGTCGGTGGTGACAATCAGCAGATGGCTATCATCCACTTCGTAGATATCGCGAACCTTGCCTCTGTTGAGCAACTTCAGATTCAGATCAGATTCAAACAGCGTGGTGCTGGCTTTATTCATATCGCGGACCGACAATGCAAAAATGTCATTATACCCAATGCGCTGATATGCCCTAGATAAAAATGTCTATTGCAACCGACGGCCGGATTTGGATGCGGTAGGATCTTGTTGTCATCAATACCGATACAAGCTGGCAAATGACGTACATCCATCATCTGACAAGGTAGCTTCCGTGAACGACCAAAACGACTATCTGCAAGCCTTCAATGGGAGTTTTACCTCAACCCTGAGGTGGCATCAGTTGGACGCTTTGTGGCAGACCCTGAAACAGGATGCCGATGCTGGCTGGTACATCTACGCCATAGGTGAGCCGCCTCCAACCTCGAGTGCCGATGCCGGGATGGTGTTGAAATTTATCGACGGCATCGACCAGCTGCTGCGGGATGAACATGACGAGGACTATTGCGGCATCGTCTACGCCGACAATCTCGCGCAGCCCGGTTTCATCAAGATCTACGATCCCAACAATCTCGGTGTCTCCTGCGGCTATAGCGATAATCCACCGCTGCCGGGCTGGGTGCTGAGCAAGCTCGCCCCGGTCGACCTCCCTGCGGTGGTGGCGCCGAAAAATCGCAAGCGGTGGTGGCAGGCGTTGTGGCGTAAACCCTGAAGAGAATCGGGATTTATTCGGTTGAATCGTGCTATCCTCTATTACCAAGTTATTTTGTAGGGAATTGGGTGGATTATGACGACAACCGATCACGGCACCGCAAGTAACGACTTGAGCGACCGACTCGCCATTACGCGAGGCGTGATGAACATGTTCGAAAGCTGGGGGCTGCAAGCAGAAGAGATCATGGCGCTGCTGGATATGCAGGGCAAGGCGCGTCATCTATCCCAGTATCGCTACAACAAGCCGCTGCCGGACAGCCCCGATATCATGCGGCGGGTGGAGTATCTGGTACGCATTGATGATGCCCTGCGCACCACCTATCCGACCAACCCAAACATGGGTAAGCGCTGGCTTCGTCAACGCAACCACAAGTTCAACAGGCACAGCCCGCTATCGATGATGATCGGTGACGGGGAGCAGGGAATGATCTACGTGCTCTCCAGACTCGACTGTACCTTCGCTTGGGATCAGAGCGGCTCTACACCCTGTTGATGGATGGACTAGGCCTGCTCCAACCTCGTGAGCCAGGCATCCAAACCTTGGGCATCCAGGGTAAGATCCATCGACATCAGCTCATCAATCGTCTCCGCTTCAAGACGGCAGCCATGTGCCTCCAGTCCCTGCATCATCCACGCATTCAGGCGGGCGCGAATCTCTGCGACACGTTGCGGTCCGGGTGCAGCGCTGGATGCGCGGGCGATGGCGGCAAAATCCTCTATACCTTGGCTTAATTTATTCGCCATCTCCAGTGGATTGCCGATTTCACCATAGTGGGTAAGGTAGATGCGTTGCGGGGAAAAGGCGGTCAACTTCCGCAGCGTGGCCAGCCACGTCTCGGGATCGAATTGTGTGGGCGTCGTCGGTGGCATGATGAATTGGCCATTCTCGTTGTCGAACTCTCGATAGGAGAGACCGAAGGTGTCACCCGTGAAAAACGCCTGGCTCTCGGCGTCGTAGACACAGAAGTGGTGCCGGGCATGACCGGGTGTGTCGAGGATGAGCAGTTCCCGCTCCCCGAATCTGATGCATGTCTGATCGGGAGCTTCTATGACACGGGTCTCGTCAACGGGAACCAGCCTGCCGAACTGCTTTTCGAATTCCGCTTCGCCGTAGACAGCCGTGGCGCCCGCTATCAACTTCGACGGGTCGATCATGTGCTTGGCGCCGTAGGGGTGAATCACCAGAGATGCGTGAGGCAGCCTGCGCATCAGTTCACCGCTGCCACCGGCATGATCAAGATGGACATGGGTGGGTATCACATATTTCACCTGGGATGGGGCGATCCCCTTCGCCTCCAGGAGATCCAGTAAATGGGGGACGCTATGGCTGGTGCCGGTATCGATAAATACGGCTTCTCCTTCTGACTCCACAAGGTAACAGGCCGCCAGCCCGGGGCGTTGATAATGGGTGTCGATACAGGTTATCCGGTTCGCATACTCAATCGTGTCGAGATTCGGCATCTTTGTTATCTACTTCTCGCTGTTGTCTTGATTGCTAATGGACTCCTCTGATCCCTGCAGCAGGTTCTGGATATTGGAGCGGTGGCGCCAAAACAGGATCAGCGATATGACGACCTGCATTACCACAAGTTCCGTCTCGGGCCAGATAACCCAGACGATCAGCGGCGCCAATGCCATAGAACCCAATGCCGAGAGCGAAGAGATGTTGACCAGCTTTGCCACCAACAGCCAGACCAGGGCAACCGCCAGCCCGATTCCCCAGTGAAGGCCGAATTGCACTCCCAGTGCAGTCGCCACACCTTTGCCTCCCTTGAAGCCGAAGAAGACGGGGTAGAGGTGACCGGAGAAGGCTGCGATTCCGGTCAAGGCGAGGATAGGTACCGAGGCTTCGAGCAGATGTGCGGCCAGCATCGGCAACAATCCCTTCAATGAATCGCCAAGCAGGGTGATCGCGGCCGCCTTTTTGCCGCCGATTCGCAGTACGTTGGTCGCTCCCGGGTTGTTCGACCCTTGACTTCTCGGGTCGGGCAGACCCATGACGCGACAGACAATGATGGCACTTGAAATGGAGCCCAGGAGATAGGCCCCTAGTATAAGTAGAGAGTCTGTGACCATGTCTGCGGTTGCTGGCTACACCATTAGGATTGAAGATGAGTGGTTAATCGGCCTCCATCATTCGATGACCGTTCTCTTCCGCTGCCCTGCCGATAGTGATGACAGATACGCGGCCCGGTTGTACAGGCGCGGATCGCGGCTGATTTTGCCGGCCACATGTTGGAACAGAACATCAGATAATACAAGGCCTGACAACAGCCGGTGTTGTTTCAAGTCTATGTCTCGTGCACCACGGGGGTTTGCTCACTGGCTATTCTCCACTACCATGGGGTTTTATTCAGTATATGGCTCAATGTGTATGGATATTGTCTTTATCCGGGACTTGCGTGTCGATACCGTGATAGGTATCTACGACTGGGAGCGAAAAATCAGGCAAACGGTGATCTTGGATCTTGAGATGGGAGCAGATATCGCCAAGGCGGCCTCAACCGATGCGATCGAGGATACCCTCGACTACAAGGCGGTGAGTAAACGCCTTTTTGCCTTCGTGCAAGAGAGTGAATTCCAGTTGGTCGAGACCCTGGCGGAACGCTGTGCCGAGATTGTATTGAAAGAGTTCGAAGTGCCCTGGGTACGCTTGACGCTGAACAAGGTCGGTGCGGTCAGCAGCGCCCGTGACGTAGGCGTGATTATCGAACGGGGCCGGCGTGACTGAACGCAGGCTGGTCAATGCCTGGCTGAGTCTGGGCAGCAATCTGGCACCGGAGATCCATATTCCCACGGCGCTGCGCGAACTTGAACGCCTGTTCGGTGATCTCAGGATCTCCCCCATCTATGAGAGCCGTTCCATCGGTTTCGAAGGCGCTAATTTTCACAATCTGGTTGTGGGCATCCTTACCGACCATTCACCCAGAGAGTTGGTTGCGGAACTGCGCGAGGTGGAAAAGCGACACGGCAGGGAGCGCACCCCGGAGAAGTTCTCTCCCCGTACCTTGGATATAGATCTGCTCACCTATGGCGAGCAGATACTCGATGACGGTCCGATCCAGCTTCCCCGGGATGAGATCCGGAAATACGCATTTGTCCTGCTCCCTCTGTCGGAAGTGGCAGGGGACGAGATAGAGCCCCGGTCCGGGCGCACCTACAGCCAGTTGTGGGAGTCGTTTGAGGGTCAGGATCAGGACCTGTGGCGGCTCGATGGGGGCAGCGGTCTATAGGCCGGCGGGATGCAGCGGACTTGCCACCCGGTGGGTCGAAGGCCGCCGCTGTCGAACTTGTTGAATTCAATGGCAAAAAAAAACCCTGGCACCCTATCCCTGGGCGCCAGGATCTCGTGTCGCAATGATTGGTTGGCAATTGGTTTCAATCCATGGACGTCCCTGTTCCTTGCTGCTGTCCGTTGCTTCCTTGTATGCGACAGTTACATTCTATGTGAATAACCTCAGAAAAAATGCAGGATTGATCTCAAATCCACGTAGGCATTTTCTGACACGGTGGGTGCAGACAACTTGATTCACCGACGCTTCTTTTGAAACAATCCGTCCCCACTATCAATCGGGTCGTTTGACCGTGAATCCTCGAGGAAAAATCTCCATGCCGCTGATCAGAGCATTCCCTGGACTGCGCCCCGCCGATGGGCGGGCAGTCGATGTCGCCGCCCCCCCCTATGATGTCATGAACGAGGCCGAGGCCAGGGAGATGGCCCATGACCGTCCCTGGAGTTTTCTCCATATCTCGAGGCCGGAGATCGACCTTCCCCAGGGGACCGATCCCTATGCCCCGGAAGTCTACGCCAAGGCGGCGGAGAATCTGCAGAGGATGGAGCGAGAGGGCGTCTTGATCCGGGACCGGAAGCCCTGTTTCTATGTCTACCGCCTGACCATGGGCGGTCATCGACAGACCGGGCTGGTGGCAGCGGCTTCGGTGGAGGCCTATGACAGCGACCGCATCAAGAAGCATGAATTCACGCGCCCGACGAAGGAGGATGACCGGGTGCGCCAGATCGATGCATTGAATGCCCAGACGGGCCCCGTTTTCCTGGTCTATCCGAGTGCGCCCAAGGTTGACGCACTGCTCAGTGAGATATCGCAGCAGCCAGCTGAAATGGATATCACCGCCGCGGATGGGGTCAGGCACGAGGTCTGGCCCTTGGATGACGAGGAGAAGGTCGATCTGCTGACCCGGGAGTTCGACCGCATGCACGCCCTCTATGTCGCAGACGGGCATCACCGGTCCGCCGCGGGCTCGAGGGTGGCCGCGGCGAGGAGAGCGGCAAACCCGAACCATACCGGGGATGAGGCCTACAACTACTTCCTCAGCGTTATCTTTCCCCATAGCCAGATGCAGATCCTCGACTACAACCGGGTTATCAAGGATCTGCACGGCCTCGACAAGGCGGACTTTCTGAACCGGGTCGAGGCGGTGTTCCAGGTGACCCCCAGCGAACAGCCGGTCAAGCCGGATCACAGCGCTGAGTTCGGCATGTATCTGGATGGACAGTGGTATCGCCTGCAGCTCGACTCGTCTCGGATCCCCGCTGATGATCCCGTGGCACGACTCGATGTCAGTCTGTTGGCTGACAATCTGATCGAACCGATCCTCGGTATCTCCGATCCACGTCGCGACACGCGGATCGATTTCGTCGGCGGCATCCGCGGCCTTTCCGGTCTGGAACAGCGGGTCGATTCCGGGGAGATGGCGGTGGCATTCTCGCTTTTCCCCACCAGTATGGTGCAGTTGATGGCGGTAGCGGATGCCGGCGAGGTAATGCCGCCGAAATCGACCTGGTTCGAACCGAAACTGGCGGATGGTCTGGTAAGCCACCTGCTTGACTGAAGCTTATGGTCACCACCCGTAGCAGACTGCCGGAGGGGGATAGCGCGGATGTCACCGTCTTTTCCCATTGGCTGGAGATGCTACCCGACGATTTCGATGAGCAAGACCGCCTGATGCTGCGCAAGGCGGGGGAGTTCGCCCTGGCTGCCAATCCGGAAAAGCGGTTGCCCAGCGGCGAGACCCATATGCGCCACGCCCTGTCGGTGGCCGAGATTCTCACCAAGTTGCGCATGGACCGCGAGACCCTTGCCTCTGCGCTGCTGCTGGGTGTGTTGCGGGATTCACAGATTACCCTCGATATGCTGCGGCGCGAACTGGGCGAGAGTACGGCCCACATGGTGGATGACCTGGCGCGCATCGATCTGCTGACCGATCTATCCAGCGAGGTTTCCGCGCAGGAAGAGGCGCAGCATGCGGAGAACCTGCGTCGTCTGCTGCTGGGCATCGCGGAGGATGTCAGGGTGATACTGGTGGTGGTGGCGGAGCAGCTCCATCTGATGCGATCAGCGCGAAAGCTATCCCTTGAGCTGCGTCGCCGCCTGGCCAAGGAGACCGAAGAGATCTATGCGCCACTGGCGAATCGGCTCGGAATCTGGCAGGTCAAGTGGGAGCTCGAAGACCTGGCATTGCGCTTTCTCCATCCCGATGAATACAAGCGCATAGCGAGTCAGCTGGATGGTCGACGTGCCGACCGGGAGCAGTTCATCAAGGAGATTATCGAGCTGTTGCGGGAGAAGTTTCTCGCTGTCGGTATCGATGCGGAGATCAATGGTCGGCCCAAACATATCAACAGCATATGGCGCAAGATGCAGCGCAAGGCGGTGGATATCGAGCAGATATTCGATCTCCGGGCGGTACGGGTGTTGGTGGATGATATCGCCCAGTGCTATGCGGCATTGGGTGTGGTGCACGGTTTGTGGAAACATATTCCCGGTGAATTCGACGACTATATCGCGACCCCGAAGGCCAATCTCTATCGTTCGATCCACACCGCGGTGATCGGACCGCAGGAGAAAACCCTTGAGGTGCAGATCCGCACCCGGGAAATGCACTTCCACTCTGAGCTGGGGGTGGCGGCGCATTGGCGATATAAGGAGAACGCCAAGCAGGATAGCGATGTCGAGCGCAGAATCGTACGCATGCGCCAGTGGCTGGAGAGGAACGAAGATGGGGCGGATGGTGCCGGGCAGGCGGACGGACCGGAGAGCGAATCGGGGCCAACCCGGATCTATGTCCTGACCCCCAAGGGTAAGGTGGTGGAGCTGCCCAAGGGTTCGACCCCCCTCGATTTTGCCTATTCCATCCATACCGATGTGGGGCATCAGTGTCGGGGAGCGAGGGTGGATGGTCATATCGTGCAACTCAACCGCCCTTTGCGCAGTGGTGAGACCGTGGAGATTTTGACTGCCAAGAACGGTACCCCAAGCCGTGACTGGATCAATCCTCACCTGGGCTATCTGCACACCGCCAAGGCACGCAACCGGGTCAAGCAGTGGTTCAAGCAACTCGATTTCGACCACCATGTGGAGCTGGGTCGCGCAGCCCTTGAACGCGAGATGACAAGGCTGTCGATTGTACAGAAGCCGGATCTGGAAGCGGCGGCCGCGAAGTACAATCTGGTGCACGTGGAGGATGTCTATGCGGCGATCGGCCGGGGAGATCTGTCGCCCATTCAGGTGGCCGGTTGGGGCAGCAGGGAACGCGTCGAGGCGGTTCCGAAATCGCTCACAGAGCCGCCCCGCGAGCAGCCCGTAGTCAAAGGGGAGGTGGTGGTTGCCGGTGTCGATGACCTGATGACAACCATCGGGCGCTGCTGCAAGCCGGTTCCTTACGACCCCATCATCGGCTATGTCACCCGGGGACGGGGGGTTACCATTCACCGCTCCGACTGCCCCAATATTCGCGCACTGAAGAACCGTGAAGGCGACCGCTTGGTAAAGGTGCATTGGAGCGCGCACCAGCAAGAGACCAGTTATGCGGTGGATTTCCTGGTGGTTGCCGGTGATCGAAAAGGATTGTTACGGGATATATCAACCATTCTGACCAATGAGGACATCGATGTCATCGGCGTGAACACCAGCAGCGACCGCAAGACCGACTCTGCCAGGATGCGCTTTACCGTCGAGGTGCATGATATGGAACAATTGAGCCGGCTGTTGTCGAAAGTCGAACAGTTGCCGGATGTGAATTTGGTAAAACGGCTGGTTTAAGTCCCATGATTAGATTGCCAGTCGGGCATGTCGCCGCTAAACTAACGCTTTGTTATATTGCCCTTTTTCTCCTCCCTCACTGGCGCAAGACCGAGATCGCGAATACCTGCTTTGGCTAACGAAACAGAAATCACCAATCTCCTAGACCTTGATCTGCAGGGAATGGAGTCCTTTTTCCTGGGATTGGGCTCCAAGGCCTTTCACGGCAGGAATGTTTTCAAATGGATACATAAACATGGAGTCACCGACTTCGATGCCATGACCGACATCTCGAAACGGCTGCGTCTGCAACTGCAGCAAGTGGCGCGGATCGAGCTGCCGCAACAGGTTTACGAACAGCCGGCAACGGACGGCACCCGGAAATGGGTGCTTGAACTCGGGGATGGCCAGCGTATCGAAACCGTGCTGATACCGGATGATGGCCGCAACACCCTCTGCGTCTCCTCCCAGGTGGGATGTGCCCTCGACTGCAGCTTCTGCTCCACGGCCCGTCAAGGCTTTAATCGCAATCTGACGGTTGCCGAAATCATCGGGCAGGTATGGGTCGCCAGCCGCAATCTGGGCAGCCCGCCGAGTAATATCGTCCTTATGGGCATGGGCGAGCCCCTGGCCAATTTCGATGCGGTGATCACCGCGATGAAGATCATGCAAGATGATTTGGCCTACATGGTATCCAAGTATCGAGTTACTATAAGCACATCGGGGATTGTGCCGGCGCTCAAAAGACTGCGGGGACTGTGCGATGTCAGTCTAGCTGTGTCCCTGCATGCACCGGACAACGAGCTGAGGGATAAATTGGTGCCGATCAATCGGAAATATCCTTTGCAAGAGCTGATTCCCGCATGCCGTGAATATGTCAAAGGCGATAAACGGCGCAAGGTGACTTGGGAATATGTCATGCTGGATGGTATCAATGACTCGCTGCAACAGGCCAAGGCCCTGATCAGCCTCCTCGAGGGGACGCCATCGAAGGTCAACCTGATCCCTTTCAATCCCTTTCCAGGTACCGACTATCGAACATCGCCGCCGGAGCGGGTGGAGGCCTTCCGTATGCGTTTGAAGCGATCGGGTATCATCGCCACAACGCGTAAAACCCGGGGCGAGGATATCGATGCCGCTTGTGGTCAGCTGGTGGGCAAGGTCAGAGATCGCAGCAACAGGGAGTTGCGCATGGAGAATTTGAGCAATATTAAACTGGGTGTTTCATGAAGTTGATCGCTGGTTATCTCTACTACCTCCTTATCGTTTCAGGATTGGTTCTGAGTGGCTGCGCGACCCAGCAGCAAACCACCGACACCACGGGCAACCTGGGTCGGGAGAAGCGCAGCAGCCCGGCGAAGATCTACGTGGAGATGGGTATGGCCTATATGCGGGACGGCCAGTCGGCGGTGGCGCTGCAGAAGCTGAAGAAGGCGCTGGAGGTGGATGAGAAGTCCGCAGAGGCCAACAACGTGATCGCCATTCTTTATGAACAGCTGGGCGAAACGGCTCGGGCCGGGAAACACTTTGACCGCGCGGTAGAGCTGGATGCGCGTGATCCCTATATCCGAAATGCCCGGGGAAGCTACAATTGTCGACTCGCTCGATACGATGCCGCCCTGGATGACTTTGAACAGGCCCTCGCCAATCCTCTCTATCCCACGCCGTGGGTGGCGATGACAAATGCCGGATTGTGCGTTGAGCGAGCGGGTGACGAAGCCAAGGCTGAAAACTTCTACCGCCGCGCACTCTCGGCCAATGCCACCTATCCCATAGCGCTTTTTCAGATGGCGGAGGTCTCATTGCAGCAGGAGAACGATCTATCCGCACGCGCCTATCTGGAGCGTTATCACAGCGAGGTCAAACCCACCGCCGCATCGCTTTGGTTGGGCGTGCAGATCGAGAAACGGTTACGGGATCTGGCAAAAAGCGCCGAGTATAGAATCAGACTGCTCAGGGAGTTCCCCGATGCGCCCGAGGTCCAGTTGCTCTACGAATCCGAACGAAGCAGATGAATGTCATGAGCAGAGATGAGAGTGACACAGCCCCGGACGTGGTGATTGGGCCTGGTACGCAGTTGCGCAAGGCGAGAGAGAGACAGGGCCTTGATCAGGCCAAGATGGCCGCTCAACTGCATTTAAGCCAGGCGATGATAACCGCCTTGGAGGCCGATGATTTCGACAGTTTGCCCGGTCCGGTCTTCGTCCAGGGCTATCTGCGTAAATACTCGCGGTTGCTCGGCGTCAATGAGGATGCGGTTGTCGAGGCCTATCAAAATCTCTTACCTGTCTCCGATGAGCTGCCGATAACCGGGGCTCCCAAACGGGAGATGGGCAGTGAGTTGCATAGCGGATCCGGCCTGATGCGCTATGTGACCTGGGGTATTCTGCTGGTCATGGTGGTTCTGGTTTTCTACTGGTGGCTGACCCGTGTCGAGCTGGATGAGCCTGTCGCCATACCGGACGGGGAACAGGATCGGGTCGGGGTGCAGGAGCTCACTGTCGAACAGCCCGTATCGCAGTCGATACCAGCTGAGGAGGAGATGCCCCAGGCAGAAACTTCGTCGCAGCGTGTCGTGGAGGAGTCGGAGCAGGTGCTGAGTGAGATCGAAGAGGTACTCTCCACCTCCGACCGATTGCTGGAGCCTGCAGGCGAGGAGTCGCAGCAGCCCCAGCAAGTCGAAACCGAGGGGCAGGCGCCAGTGGTCGCTCCGCCCCCGGTGGCGGTCGCAACCCGGGAGAGCGATGTCGAAGAGACCTCTGGCAGTGTCTCGAAACGGGTGGTGTTCCAGTTCAGCGAACCCTGCTGGACCGAAGTTCGAGACCAAAACGGTAAGCTGCGCATCTTTGGAGAGATCCGCTCCGGCAGGACACGTACCTTGGATAGTCGGTTGGGGCCTTTCAGCGTACTGCTGGGGAATGCCGCGGGGGTAAATCTGACCATCGACGGGGAGCGCTTCGATCTCAAGCCCTTCACCCGCGGCAAGGTGGCCCGGTTCACCCTCGATCCAGAGCGTTTGTAACCGCGTAGATACTCATCATGATAGTGGCGGATTCTCGGCCTGTCGGGATTCTGAGCTAGCTGCGCACGGCGGCGAATGGCATGCCCTTTTCAAGTGGAGTACTAGGTCAAAACGACGGTTCCGTGGTACTCTTCACCGTTTTATCCGAAAGCCTCACGCTATTTACCTGAATCAATGGCAAAGCAGATCCAAGCCATACGCGGGATGAAGGATATCCTGCCGCAACAGACGCCACTCTGGCAATTTCTGGAGGATCGGGTGCGCTCGGTACTCAGCCGCTACGGCTATGCCGAGATCCGCATGCCCATCGTCGAGATGACAGAGCTGTTCAAGCGCTCCATCGGTGAAGTCACCGATATTGTGGAGAAGGAGATGTACACCTTTGCCGACAGAAACGGTGACAGCCTGACGTTGCGGCCGGAAGGCACCGCCGGTTGCGTGCGCGCAGGACTGGAAAACGGCCTTATCTTCAATCAGACGCAACGGCTTTGGTATCAGGGGCCGATGTTTCGTCACGAGCGTCCGCAGAAGGGTCGCTACCGCCAGTTTCACCAGATCGGTGTCGAGACCTTCGGCCTGACGGGGCCCGATATCGATCTTGAGCTGATCCTGATCACAGCCAGAATCTGGCGGGAGTTGGGGCTTAAGGATCTGGAGTTGCAGCTCAACACCCTGGGCACATCGGAGGAGCGTCGACACTACCGCGATCACCTTGTCGACTATCTGCGCCAGCGCTTCGACGAACTCGACGAGGATAGCCGGCGCCGGCTGGAGAGCAATCCTTTGCGAATCCTCGACAGCAAGAATCCCCAGCTGGCAGCGGTGATCAAGGATGCGCCCAGCCTCATGGAGCACTTGGAGGAACAGTCGCTGAGGCACTTCGATCGCCTGCGCCAGGGGCTCGATGAGGCGGGAGTCGACTACACGATCAATCCGCGGTTGGTACGGGGCCTCGACTACTATAGCCGGACGGTGTTCGAGTGGGTGACGGATAGCCTGGGTGCCCAAGGCACAGTCTGTGCCGGTGGACGCTATGATGGATTGGTCGAGCAGCTGGGTGGCAGACCGACACCCGCAGTAGGCTTTGCCATGGGACTGGAACGGTTGGTCGCCATGCTCGAGAGCCGTGATTTGCAAGAACAACTGGCCACTCCCGATGTCTACCTGGTGATGATGGGGGACCGGGCGTCCCGAGAGGGTGTGTTGCTGGCAGAACGATTGCGCAACGGGCTGCCCTGGCTGCGCCTGATCGGCCACTGCGGGGGCGGTACATTCAAGAATCAGCTGAAAAAGGCGGACCGCAGCCGGGCAGACTTTGCACTGATCCTCGGCGAGGATGAGGTTGCACGCAAAGAGATAGGCCTCAAGCCCCTGCGCGGCAAAGGTGAGCAGCAACAGGTGGCACTGGCGCAATTGGAAGCCAGGCTTGAGGAAGTGATAATCCGTGGATAATCATGAATAGCCGGCACGGCTATCTATCTGCCGGTGTAATTCAGCAAACAGTGAGTTATTGAAGGTATATACAATGAGCGAGTATCAGACCGAAGAAGAACAGGTCGAGGCGATAAAACGCTGGTGGAAAGAGAACGGTACCTCGGTAATTGCCGGTCTGGTCATCGGACTGGGTGGTGTCTTCGGCTGGCAGGCCTGGGGGAACTACAAGGACCGGATCGGCGCCGAGGCGGCACTCGCCTTCAATCAATTGGTGGCCGCCGTGGATCGGGGGGACGGGGCTTCGGCGGCGAAGCAGGCGGAGCTGATGCGCGATAACTACGACAACAGCAGTTATGGTGTTTTCGCCGCAATGGCCGAGGCGAGAGTGAAGCTCGAAGCGGGTGATGCCGCCACCGCGATCTCCCGTCTGGAGTGGGCGGTACAGCGTGCGGACAACCCGGCGTTGAAACAATTGGTTCAACTCAATCTTGCGAGGATCAAGCTCAATGAGGGAGACCTCGATGGCGCCGAAGAGCTGGTAGGTTCGGAGGCGGGCGGATTCGCGGGCGAGTTTGCGGTAATCCGTGGCGATATCGCCTTGGCCAGGGGCGACAAGGCTGCAGCTGCGGCTGCCTATACCCAGGCCATGACACTGGAGGTCAGCAACCGCAACCTGTTGCAGATGAAGCTCGACGATTTGGCGGCGAACACCCCTTGAGGTTGAGATGAAAACCGTAGTTTTCTGGCCCCTGTTGTTACTGCTCGCAGGCTGTAGCGCCTTTAGCGGCAAGGATAATGCGGATCCACCTTCCGAGCTGATTGAGCTGGAGCCGGAACTGCGAATCGAAGAGGTGTGGGACGCAGGTTTCGAGGATGCGGATGAGGCGATGCTTAAGCTGGCGCCGGTGATCAGCGAGGGGATTCTCTACGTTGCGGAACCCTCGGGCGAGGTGTTCGCCCTCGATCCCAAGACTGGCGACCGCCGCTGGTCTGTTGACACCGAGAGCCCGCTGAGCGGCGGTCCGGGGGTTGCCGAAGGTTCGATCGCCCTCGGCACCCTGGAAGCGGAATTGATCCTGTTGAGCAGCGAGGATGGTGCTGAAAGATGGCGGCGGCGTGTCAGCAGTGAGGTGCTTTCATCGCCGGTGATCAATGACAGGAAGGTGGTTTGTCGCACCACCGATGGCGGCGTCGCCGTCTACGCCATCGAGAACGGCGAGAAACGTTGGGTCTATGACCGCAGCGTTCCGGTGTTGACCCTGCGGGGCGACAGCTCCCCGATGGTTAACGATTACCAGGTATTGACCGGGTTTGCCGGCGGTAAGTTGGTCGGTCTCTCATTGGAGAGCGGTTTGGTGAACTGGGAGGCCACAATCTCCACCCCCAAGGGACGCACGGAGCTGGAACGGGTCGTGGATATCGATGCGGATCCTGTTTTGGTGGAGGGTACGCTCTATGTGAGCTCCTACCAGGGAGACGTCGCCGCTGTCTCCGAGTCGAGCGGCGTGGTGCTGTGGCGACGCAACATCTCCTCCCATGCCGGGCTCGATGCCAACTGGCGTCAGGTGTTCATTACCGACGATGAGGACCATGTCTGGTCGCTGGACGCCACCAACGGGGCCACCCTTTGGCAGCAGAAAAAGCTGCACGCACGCAAGCTCTCCGCCCCGGCGATGGTGGACGACAAGATCGTTGTAGGCGATTTCGACGGCTATCTGCACTGGCTCTCCCAGGAGGATGGTCGCCAGCTCGCCCGCATCAGGGTCAGCGGCGACGCCATTCGCCTGAAACCGCTGGTGATGGACGATATCGTCTATGTACTGGATGAGGGAGGCAACCTGAACGCCTTGCGTGCCCAGCCGATCGAGACCGAGATCCCCTGACATGCTGCCGGTGATCGCCCTGGTCGGACGTCCCAACGTGGGTAAGTCGACCCTCTTCAACCGCTTGACTCGCAGCCGGGATGCCCTGGTGGCAGACCAGCCCGGTCTCACCCGGGATCGTAAATACGGCACCGGAAAACTGGGCAGACACCCTTATGTGGTGGTGGATACGGGAGGGATCAGCGGTGATCAGATCGGCATCGATCAGCTGATGGAACAGCAGGTGATGCAGGCGATCGGCGAGGCCGACCACATCCTCTTTCTCCTCGATGCCAGGGAGGGTTGCACCGCGGGCGACGAGGCGATCGCCCAGCAGCTGCGGCGCAGCGGAAAACCGGTCACCCTCGCGGTCAACAAGAGCGAGGGGATCGAGGGCGATCTTGCCGCCAGCGACTTCTACCGGCTCGGTTTCAATCAGCTGCATACCATCGCCGCGGTGCATGGTCGCGGTGTGCGCGGCCTGATCGACGAGGTGCTGGACTCCCTGCCACCGGTGGAGCGGGGCTTGCCCGCGGAGGAGGGGGGAATTCACATCGCGGTGGTCGGCCGTCCCAATGTGGGTAAATCGACCCTGGTGAACCGGATGCTGGGCGAAGAGCGCGTGGTCGCCTACGATCAACCGGGTACGACGCGGGACAGCATCTACATTCCCTTCAGCCGCAACGACCGCCGCTACACATTGATCGATACAGCGGGGGTGAGACGCCGCTCGCGCATCCGCGAGGCGATCGAGAAGTTCAGCATCATCAAGACGCTGCAGGCAATAGAAGAGGCCAATGTGGTGCTGATGCTGGTGGATGCGCGCCAGGGGATAGGCGAGCAGGATGCCACACTGGCGGGGCATGTGCTCGACAGCGGCAGGGCGTTGATCCTGGTGATCAACAAGTGGGATGGCTTGAGCGAAGAGCAGCGGGAAGGGGTCAAGAGCGAGATCGAGCGCAAACTGCCGTTTCTCAATTTCGCCCGCCATCACTACATCTCGGCACTGCACGGCTCCGGGGTGGGGGATCTCTTCGAACTGGTCGGGAAGGTCTATCTCAATGCCATGCGCGACCTGCCGACACCGGAACTGACACGCCTGCTCGAGGCCCTGGTGGAGGAGCACCAGCCACCCCAGGTGCGCGGCCGCAGGATCAAGCTGCGCTATGCCCACCAGGGGGGAAAGAATCCGCCCATCATCGTTATCCACGGCAACCAGACGGAACAGGTGCCGGACAGCTATAAACGCTATCTCGTCGGCCGCTTCCGCAAGGCGCTGAGGCTAGATGGCACACCCATCCGAATAGAGTTTCGTTCCGGCGACAACCCCTACCAGGGAAAGCAGAACAGACTCACCAAGCGCCAGATCCAGAAGCGTCAGCGATTGAAGCAGTTCGTAACGCGGAAACGATGAAGGCGAAACCCCTGGCCTACGCGGAGAAGCTGGAGACCCTGCTGAAGCGGTCGGGTATCGACCGACTCGAGTACGGACAACAGCAGTTTCTCCGCCAGCAGTGCCTCGACTACCGCTTCACTCAGCAGGAGCTGCAACAGCTGAGTGATATCGCTGTCGATCTGGCGATGTGGGGAGAGCGGCCGCTGGACCAGGTCTGGCCGGATGCGGAATCCGGTAATCTCAATCCCAAGCAACGGCGCCAACGGCTCCTCGGGCGTCTGTCTGCTCATTGGCGGCAGCTGAAACAGAGGCCCAAGCGGTATCCCCGCTTGCCGCCGAAGGTGACGCAAGATCGACAGCGCATCAAGCACGTTGAAGTCGATAAGGAGAGGCTCGCCCTTGGGCCCTGCCCGGTGGCATCCCCCCGAACCCGCTGCTGCAACCTGATGACCCTGGACGCGGTGGAGAACTGCGGTTTCGATTGCAGCTACTGCAGCATCCAGTCCTTCTATCATGGCGACGAGGTCCGTTTCGACAGGGATTTTGCCTCCAAGCTCGCCCGCCTCGAACTCGATCCGCAACGCAGCTACCACATCGGAACGGGTCAATCATCCGACTCCCTGATGTGGGGCAATCGAGGGGACGTACTGGATGCCCTCCTCGAATTTGCCTGGCGCAATCCAAACGTGATCCTGGAACTGAAGAGTAAATCGAAGAACGTCAGCCACCTGATGAAGTCGGAATTGCCTCCCAACCTGATCGCTACCTGGTCGCTCAACACGCCGACGCTGATCGCCCATGAGGAGCATCTCACCGCTCCCTTGGAAGAGCGTCTGCAGGCGGCCCGTCGGCTGGCGGACCGGGGGGTGTTGGTGGGCTTTCATCTCCATCCCATGATCCACTATGCCGAATGGCAGGAGGAGTATGGCGCCATGCTGCAGAGCGTCCTGCACAGCTTCTCCGCGGAGGAAGTGGTCATGGTCTCCCTGGGTACGCTTACCTATATTAAACCGGTAATCAAGCAGCTGCGGGAGCGCAAGGGATTTCGCAGTAAGATTCTGCAGATGCCGATGGTGGAGAGCGATGGTAAGCTCACCTATCCCCGGGAGATCAAGGAACAGATGTTCAGCTTCGCCTATCAATCGTTGCAGCCCTGGCATGAGGATGTCTTTTTCTATCTCTGCATGGAGAATCAGCGTCTCTGGCGGCCGGTGTTCGGCTATGAGTATGCCTCGAATCAGGACTTCGAAGCGGCGATGAAGCAGGCCTATCTAGACAAGATCGCTGCAAACGGGAACGCCCGGTGAGCGCTGACCAGCTGTTGGTGGGGTTGAGCTTCTTCTGCTATCTGCTGACAGTGCTCGGCATCGGCATCGTCGCCTGGCGGCGAACCAGGAATCTATCCGACTTCGTTTTAGGCGGCAGAAGTTTGGGGAGCTGGGTTACCGCGTTCAGTGCCAGTGCCTCCGATATGAGCGGCTGGCTGCTGCTGGGGCTGCCGGGCTACGCCTATGTTGCGGGTCTTGAATCGTTCTGGCTCGCACTGGGCCTGCTGATCGGTACCTGGCTCAACTGGCGTCTGGTGGCGGCGCGACTGCGCACTGCCTCCGAGGCGGCGGGGAATGCGCTCACACTGCCCGAATATCTCGCCAACCGCTTCGAGGATTCCAGTGGCCTGATCCGTCTATCCTCATCCTTATTCGTCCTCCTCTTCTTTCTTTTCTATACCAGTTCGGGCTTGGTTGCGGGCGGCAAGTTGTTCGAGTCGGTGTTCGGACTGCCCTATTTTTGGGCGGTCGCCTCGGGTGCCTCCATCATTATTCTCTATACTGCATTCGGCGGCTTTCTCGCCGTCTCATGGACCGATCTTTTTCAAGGTCTGCTGATGCTGTTGGCGCTGGTGGCCATACCCCTCTATGCGCTGCCAGAGCTGGGCGGTGTCGATGGCTTTGTGTCGACAATGGGCAGTGTCAATAGGGAGCTGCTCAATCCGCTGACCAGCAGTCAGGGGGAGCCGCTCGGTTTGATCGCCATCGTCTCACTGATGGCTTGGGGGCTGGGTTATTTCGGACAACCGCATATCCTGGCACGCTTCCAGGCAATTAAAGCGAGCGGGTTCGTGCCCAAGGCGGAGCGGATTGCCGTGAGCTGGGTCTTCATCTCCCTCACCGCCGCCTGCCTGGTGGGCCTGATGGGCGTTCCCCTATTCGAAGCCCCGCTGGAGGATGCGGAGACGGTCTTCATCCGCCTCGTCGAGCTGCTCTTCCACCCCCTGGTGGCCGGGATCTGTCTGGCCGCTATTCTGGCGGCCATCATGAGTACCGCCGACTCCCAGCTATTGGTCTCCTCCAGCACCTTTACCGGTGACCTCTATCGCCTGTTGCTGCGTCAACAGGCGAGCGAGGCGGAGTTGGTGATAGTGGGTCGCCTGGCGGTGCTGTCTATTGCCTTGGTCGCCTTTCTTCTGGCACTGGATCGTGAGAGCAAGGTGCTCGACCTGGTCTCCTACGCCTGGGCAGGATTTGGTGCCGCCTTCGGTCCGGCGGTGTTGCTCTCCCTCTACTGGAACGGGATGAATCGTTGGGGGGCGTTGGCCGGGATTATCAGCGGAGGATTGACCGTGGTGATCTGGAAGCCGCTGCAGGGCGGCATCTTCGACCTCTATGAAATCATCCCCGGCTTTCTCATCTCACTCCTGATGATCCTGCTGGTCAGCCGCGTAACCGCCGCCAGACAGGGCAGCGCAGGGTAGCTGTGCAGACCGGTACCTCCGCGCAGCTTGAGAATCGCTTTCAGGACGCCCGGGCAAGGTTCCATGGCTAGTCCACCAGCCAATTGATCCTCCTGCTTTCAGCAAGATCAGAAGGTCCGTTTCGGCTGCCTGGGCCGGCAGTAAAAATGAACATCATTTAATAAAACATTGTTACATATAGGAATCTTGTGCATGAGATCACTGTGTGAGCTGTGGGATAGTGTGATAGTGAGCACTTAGGTTCAACGGATGGACAGATCCAACAATGGAATGTAGACAAGTAATCAGGAGTGATTATGGGAAGAAGGGGTGAACACAGCAAATCGGAAATTGAGTGTATGGCCCTCGAGGCAGCGGAAGCCATCATCGAAGGCGAGGGTTTTGATGCACTCTCCGCGCGCAAGGTGGCTTCAGCCATCGGTTATACGGTCGGCAGTCTCTATTTCGTATTCAGAAATCTCGACGAACTGATACAGCGGATCAATGGGCGTACCCTTGACCAACTCTATGCCGGCCTGATCGAGGCGCTCTCGGACTGTCGGCATCCGCAGCAGTGCATCTATGCCCTGGGCGGCGGCTATCTGGCGTTCGCAGCCCGGCATCCGCATCGCTGGCGTATGATATTTGAACAGCAGCCAAGGGATGACAATCTCTCCATCGAAATCTACCAGGAGAAGATGGATCGGCTCTATGAATTGATGGAAATACAGCTGAAGGCGCTAGCAGCCTGTCCCGAGGAAGAGGTCTTCATTGCCACCAGGGCGCTCTGGAGCGGACTACAGGGTGTCGCCTCAATGACCATAGGCCGAAAACCCGATCGCGAGGAAGAGCAGTGGGCGCAGAAGCTATCCAGGCATCTCATCGGCCACTATCTCGCCGGTCTAGGCACGACACAATTCAACAGCAGGGTCAATCAGTCCGTCGGTCGGCTCATCGACTGCCCGAAATGAACAGCATCAGGGGTCGGGTCTGAATTTATCTCATGCCCGAATTCACGCCCGGCCCGTTCCTCTCGGATTAAAACCCACTAAAATACTTGGTATCTAGTCGCGATTTTCGTGTAGAATCCTCCGCCATGATTTTTCAGTAAATATGACGGACCCTCAATCTGTCCGCAGCAGGAGTAACTGACGATGTCTGACCTGACACAAGATTCTGTAAATGAAGCCATCAAGGGGTATGTGGAACCACACCTCGAGAAAGACCTGGTAACCGCCAAGGCGATCAAAACCATCGGCATCGAGGGTGGCAAGGTGAGCGTGTCGGTTGAGCTGGGTTTTCCAGCCAAGGGCTGTATGGGTGATATTTCAGCAGCCATACAGGAGAAGGTGCGGACGCTGCCGGGCGTGGAGAACGTCGAGGTCGATATCAGCTCCAAGATCGTTGCCCATTCAGTACAGAAATCGCTCAAACCGATCGACAACATCAAGAACATCATCGCCGTTGCTTCCGGTAAAGGCGGTGTCGGCAAATCCACCACGGCGGTCAACCTTGCCCTTGCCCTGGCGGAAGAGGGGGCCAAGGTCGGGGTTCTCGATGCGGATATCTATGGACCCTCTCAGCCACGCATGCTAGGGATCCAGGGTAAGCCGGAGTCGAAGGATGGCAAGACCCTCGAGCCGATGGAGGGCTATGGCATGCAGGCGATGTCGATCGGCTTTCTGATCGATGAAGAGACGCCGATGATCTGGCGCGGCCCGATGGTAACCCAGGCGCTGGAGCAGCTGCTGAACGATACCAACTGGGATGGGCTCGACTACCTGGTGGTGGATCTGCCCCCGGGAACGGGCGACACCCAGCTGACCCTGGCGCAGAAGGTCCCGGTCTCCGGCGCGGTTATCGTCACCACCCCGCAGGATATTGCCCTGCTGGATGCGCGCAAGGGACTCAAGATGTTTGAGAAGGTTGAGGTGCCGGTGCTGGGTATAGTGGAAAACATGAGCATCCATATCTGCTCGAAATGCGGCCACGAGGAGCACATTTTCGGTCAGGGCGGCGGTTCATCCATGGCTGCCCAGTACAGCGTCGATCTGCTTGGTGCGCTGCCCCTCGATATCCGGATCCGTGAGGAGACCGATGGCGGCAAGCCGACCGTCGTCGCCGAACCCGAATCCCGCATATCGCAGATCTATCGCGAGATTGCCCGTAAGACCGCCGCCAAACTCTCGTTGCAGGCCAAGGATTATGCGGCCAAGTTCCCGAATATCGTGATTCAGAACAATTGACGGCGTTGGTTGCAGGTTGTCGTCTTACTCAATCCTTTATCCAGGGGCTATCCGGCGATAGCGCCTGCCATCTGTTTATGACGCCGCAGAAAAGTTCTGCGGTACGCTGGGTGTCGTAGATTGCCGAATGTGCCTCACTGCTGTCCCAGTCGAGACCGGCGGCCTTTGCCGCCTTGGCGAGCACGGTTTGGCCGTAGGCCATGCCCGCCAGGGTGACGGTGTCGAAGGTGCTGAAGGGATGGAAAGGGTTGCGCTTGATGCCCGTTCTTTCGACGGCGGCATTGAGGAAGCCCAGATCGAAAAAGGCATTGTGGCCTACCAGGATCGCCCGTTTACACCCGCTTGCCTTGACCGCCTTGCGGATGGGGGCAAACAGCTGCCGCAGGGCCTCCTTCTCAGGCAGCGCGTCGCGAAACGGGTGCTGCGGATCGATGCCGTTGAATTCAAGTGCCTTTGGGTCGATATTGGCACCCTCGAAGGGAATCAGGTGGTAGGCATGGGTCTCGGCAGGATAGAGCATGCCCGCCTGATCGATGGCGATGGTGGTTGCTGCAATCTCAAGCAGGGCATCCTTGGCGGCATCGAATCCACCCGTCTCAACGTCGACAACCACAGGCAGATAGCCGCGAAATCTTTCTCCCATTACGCTGTTGTAGGTGATCTCACTCATCGACGCTAGGATAAAGAAAGGTGTTCTGTTTTACGACTCTTTTTAGGCGGTTCCCGGGCATGCGGATTGCCGGTTTGATTGATTAAATTCTATTCAAAATCGGATATCGATGGTGTTTCGGGACAAAATCATGCAAGTTTGACTATTTTCATTTCACCTGCGGCCGATCAGGCTGATATGATGTCGTCCTTAACTGTTCCTTAAGTAAAGAAGAAGAGGTCCTGGTTAATCGATGCTCTCAAGTGAGCAGCTGTTAATCGGTCCGATCAATGAGCTTGAGCGCCGTGAGTAATAGGATTGTCATTGTCAGCCTGCTGCTGCTGTTTCTTTCCGGCTGTGCCAGTATGCAGAACCGGCACCCGGCCGATCCTATCGAGACTGTCAATCGCGGGGTCGATCAGTTCAACCAGGAGTTCGACAAGGCGGTGGCCAAGCCCGTGGCCAAGGGATATCGCATCGTCACTCCCTCGCTGCTGGATTTGGGGATAACCAACTTTTTCAACAATCTCGCCGATGTCCCATCGGCGGTCAACAATCTGCTGCAGCTCAAACCGACCCATGCGCTGACCGATCTCGGGCGGGTCTGTATCAATACCACGCTGGGTATCTTCGGACTCTTCGATGTGGCGTCCGATATGGGCATACCCAACTATAAAGAGGACCTGGGACAGACCCTGGGATTTTGGGGAATGGGTGATACGCCCTACCTGGTTGTGCCGTTCCTTGGTCCCACCACGTTGCGTGATCTGATTGGCCTGGTCGGTGACACCTGGATGAATCCGATCAGTTATCCGAGTCAGGATACCTACTATGCCCTGACTACCCTGCGACTCATCGATGTACGGGCCGATTTGCTGGAGGCAGGAGACGTTTTGGATGAGGCTGCCGTGGATCGATACGCCTTCCAGCGGGAGTTTTATCTGCAAAAGAGGGAATCGCAAATTAAGGACGGCCCCAACCATATGAGTGAAGACGACCTCTTCGATGACACCTTTTTCGATGACGAGGAGGCACCCTTCCCTGAGGATGAGTTGTGAGAATCAGGCAACCAGCTGCCAGTTGATCATCTCCCCGCCGCCCAGTGGGACGACACGATCCTGACCGAATTGATAGCTATCCGGTGATTTCCAAGGCCGCTTCTCCAGGGTGATCCTATCCCGGTTTCTGGGCAGACCATAGAAGTCGGGGCCGAAGAGGCTGGCGAACCCCTCCAGCCTGTCGAGGGCGTCGGCCCGCTCGAAGACTTCAGCATAGAGCTCTATCGCGGCGTGCGCCGTATAACAGCCTGCGCAACCGCAGGCGCACTCCTTGGCGTGCTGTGGATGGGGTGCGCTGTCGGTTCCGAGAAAAAAGTGTGGTTCACCACTGGTTGCCGCCTCGATCAAGGCCGACTGATGGCTCTCCCGCTTCAGGATCGGCAGGCAGTAGTAGTGGGGACGTATGCCGCCGACCAGCATCGCATTACGGTTATACATCAGATGCTGCACCGTGATGGTCGCCGCGATGTTGCCCTCAGTGGCGCGGATGAAATCGACCGCCTGCCTGGTGGTGATATGTTCAAAAACCATGGGCAGGGCGGGAAAGTCCCGTGCCAACGGCTGCAGATGGCGATCGATAAAGACCTGTTCACGATCGAAAATGTCCACTTCTGGATCGGTCACTTCGGCGTGAATCAGTAGTGGCAACCCCTCTTTCTGCATCGTCTCGAGGGCCGGATAGCAGTTTCTGATATCGGTGACGCCGGCGTCGGAATGGGTGGTCGCGCCGGCCGGGTAGAGCTTTATACCGTTGACAATACCGCTCTGCTTCGCTGCGATCACCTCATCACTGCTGATGCGGTCCGTCATATAGAGGGTCATCAGCGGCTTGAAGTCACTGTTCTGCGGCAGCGCGGCAAGGATACGCTCCCGGTAGGCGATGGCCATGGCCGTTGTCGTGACCGGCGGTTTCAAATTGGGCATCACGATGGCGCGGGCGAAACGTTCTGCACTGTGGGCGACTACGGATGCCATGGCTTCGTCGTCACGAAGATGGAGATGCCAGTCGTCAGGTCGGATGAGGGTGATTTGCATGCTGTACCGATCCGGGTGGTTATTTCGTTTTTGGGAATATTAGAAAATTCCTATTTAAAGGTTTTTTACAATTAGAAATCGCAATTTGTTAAATTAAGTAATTACTAATATTCTATATCTCGAAGGCTACGCTGTATCTGCTTTCTAAAATACATCACGATTACATTCTATCTCGAGGAGAGTGAATAATGAAAAAGATCGTTCAAGCTTCAGCAGCTGCTGCTCTGATCGTTGCTTCCGCTTCCGCTTCCGCATGGTGGGGCGGCCCAGGCTGGGGAAATCGCGGCTGGAACAACGACGGTTGGGGTGACGGCTGGGGTGACGGCTATGGTGACTTCAGCTTCGGTATGAGCGGTAGCGCTCGCGGTTCCGGCTATGGTCGTGGCTACAACGCCTATCGCGACTACTATGGTTACGGTCCCTATGGCTATGGTGCACCTTATGGTTATGGTGCTCCTTATGGTTATGGCTATCCGCCTGTAGCACCGGCTGCACCGGCTGCACCGGCTGCACCGGCTGCTCCTGCTACTCAGGCTGCTCCCGCCAAGTAAAGCGGTACAGAGCCAAATCACAGGGAATCCTCGGCACAGGGACGTGCACAGGCAACTAAGCGTGGTTTTCGACAATATATAATTTCCGGGTACGCAAAAATGAAAAAGATTTCTATCATTGCCGCGGCTATCGCCATGGCAGCCTCATCGGCAACTGTCAATGCCTGGTGGGGCAACGACTGGGGTGACGATTTCTTCGGTGACGGTTTCGGCGCTGGTGATTTCGACTTCTCTTTTAACATGCATGCGCGCGGCAACGGTTATGGCCGCGGCTACAATTCTTATCGCGACTATTACGGTCATGGGCCCTATGGCTATCTGCCCTACGGCTATGCGCCGGTAGCGCCTGCTATGACTGAAGAGCAGAAGGCCGCAATGGAAGCGCAGCAGAAGGCATTCGCCGAGCAACAGCAAAAGGCCTTTGAGCAGGCGGTTGCCGCACAGCGTGAATATGCCGAGAAATACTATGCCGATCCTCGTGCTGCCATGGAGTCTGAAATGAAGACGATCCAGGAGCAGATGGAGGCTCAACGTGAACTGATGCAGTCCCGTTTCGACAACAGGGCTCCCGCCAGACCCGAGATGCCAGAAGCCATCGCAAAGCGTATGGAAGAGTCTCAGGCTCGTCGTGACGAGATGGTAAAGGAGATGGAAGCCCGTCGCGCTGAGGCGATGAAGGCGATGGAAGAGCGTCGTAAAGTCGCAATGGAGCGCAAGCCCTTCGAAATGCCTGTGTTCGAGACTCGTAAAGAGATCTGAGCGAACCTTCTCAGGCCTATAAAAGGCGCTTCCGGTGGCAACCGGCAGCGCCTTTTTTCATTCGGGGGAAGTCTCACAGCCAGAATCATAGTTCCGCCCCCCCATCCGCAAACACCACGCCAAACCTTGTCATGCCGCGTATCTGAGTTCAGTAATGCCACTGTTTCAGACGGGACCCTGTGTTTTAGGTATGAGATATACCAAAATCTTAATTAGCAACCAAAAACAGGGAATTAAGTCTAAAATAATAGTTTTTCAACGCTGAAAATTGACCTGTCTTGCTGTATATTACGCCGGTCAATCCAAACTATTGGCACTTCCAATTGTCCATGCCAGCCGAATGAGATAGCTCGCGTTTTCCTGAGTTGGAGAATGGACTATGTTTGCCAAATTAACGAAGAGAATAAAGATGCCGACCAGACCTGATACCGATCCATTAGAGACGCAGGAGTGGCTAGATGCCTTGGAGGCGGTGCTCGAAAACGAAGGCGTGGATCGCGCCCACTTTCTTATCGAGCGCCTGGTTGACAAGGCGCGCCGATCCGGCGCCTATTTGCCGTTCAGCGCAAACACGGCCTATGTCAACACGATACCGGTGACCAAACAGCAACGCTTCCCAGGCGATCGCGCCATGGAGCGCCGGATTCGCTCATTCATCCGCTGGAATGCGATGGCCATGGTGGTTCAGGCGAACAGGATATCCACCGAGCTGGGCGGACATATCTCCAGCTTCGCCTCCAGCGCCACCCTGTTCGACGTGGGATTCAACCACTTTTTTCATGCCCCCAGCAAAGAGCGGGACGGCGACCTGATCTTTTTTCAGGGGCACTCCGCTCCAGGCGTCTACGCCAGGGCCTATCTCGAGGGCAGGTTGAGCGAGGAGCAGCTCTACAGTTTTCGCCAGGAGGTGGATGGTCGCGGCCTCTCATCCTACCCCCATCCCTGGCTGATGCCGGGTTTCTGGCAGTTTCCCACGGTATCAATGGGTTTGGGTCCGCTGATGGCCATCTATCAGGCGCGATTCATGCGCTACCTGCACGATCGTGGTCAACTGCTTACCGATGAACGCAAGGTGTGGGCATTTTGCGGCGACGGTGAAATGGATGAGCCGGAGGCGCTGGGCGCGATCTCGTTGGCCGGTCGTGAGCGCCTGGACAACCTGATATTCGTCATCAACTGCAACCTGCAGCGCCTCGATGGACCGGTGCGTGGCAACGGCAAGATCATTCAAGAGCTCGAAGCGGTGTTCCGGGGTGCGGGTTGGAATGTGATCAAGGTGATCTGGGGAGGCTATTGGGATCCGCTCTTCGCCCGCGACAAAAACGGTATTCTCGTGAAACGGATGGAGGAGTGTGTCGACGGCGACTACCAGGCCTACAAGGCCAAGGGCGGTGCCTATACGCGGGAGCACTTCTTCGGTAAATACCCGGAACTCGATGAGATGGTCGCGACCATGACCGACGAGGACATCTGGCGCCTCAACAGGGGGGGACACGATCCCCATAAGGTCTATGCAGCCTACGCGGAGGCGGTTGCCCACAAGGGTAAACCGACAGTCATCCTGGCCAAGACAGTGAAGGGCTATGGTATGGGGGTCGCCGGCGAGGGACAGAATATCACCCACTCCCAGAAAAAGATGGGTGAGGCCGCACTGAAGGCGTTTCGCGATCGCTTCAATATACCGATATCGGATGATCAGATCGGCGCGGCTCCCTTCTATAAACCGCCGGCTGACAGCGCTGAAATGCAATACATGCTTGAACGGCGCCAGGAGTTGGGTGGTTTTCTGCCCCAGCGACGCAGCAAGGTGGAACCGCTGCAGATCCCCGGACTGGATGAATTCAAAGCCCTGCTGGAAGGCAGCGGTGAGAGAGAACAGTCGACGACCATGGCCTTTGTGCGCCTGCTCAACATGCTGGTGAGGAATAAAGCGGTGGGCAAACAGATTGTTCCCATCGTTCCCGATGAAGCACGGACCTTCGGTATGGAAGGCATGTTTCGCCAGTTGGGAATCTATTCATCGGTGGGCCAGTTGTACGAACCGGTGGATGCCGACCAGGTGATGTTCTATAGAGAGGATAAGAAGGGACAGATCCTGCAGGAGGGAATCAACGAAGCGGGAGCCATGTCATCCTGGATCGCGGCGGCGACCTCCTACAGTAACCATGGGATCAGCATGATTCCGTTCTATATCTACTACTCGATGTTCGGTTTTCAACGGGTCGGTGACCTTGCCTGGGCTGCGGGTGATATGCAGGCCCGGGGTTTCCTTATCGGCGGTACCGCAGGCCGTACCACACTGGCGGGCGAGGGTTTGCAACATCAGGATGGGCATAGCCACATCATTGCCGGGACGATTCCCAACTGTGTCAGCTACGATCCGGCATTTGCCTACGAATTGGCGGTGATCGTCCAGGACGGCATGCGCCGGATGTATCAAGAACAGGAAAATATCTTTTATTACATCACCGTGATGAACGAAAACTACCTGCAACCCGCGATGCCCGAAGGCATTGAAGCGGGCATTGTGCGTGGCATCTACGCGCTCAACAAGGGAGGCAAGCATAAGCTGCGGGTGCAGCTGCTGGGAAGCGGTACCATCCTGCGTGAAGTGATTGCCGCCGCGGAGATGCTTGAAAAGGAGTTCAAGGTATCGGCTGATGTCTGGAGTGTAACCAGCTTTAACGAGTTGCGTCGAGACGGCTTGGACGCCGAGCGTTGGAATACCCTGCACCCGGAAGAGAAGCCCAGAGTGAGTTACGTCACTGAACAATTGGGCGGTCACAAGGGTCCTGTGGTGGCGGCAACAGATTATATGCGCAGTTATGCGGATCAGATACGTCCGTTTATCGACGCCAATTTCAGTGTCCTGGGTACCGACGGTTATGGCCGCAGCGATATGCGCAGCCAACTACGCAAGTTCTTTGAGGTCAATCGCTACTATATCGTTGTTGCCGCATTGAAAGCCCTGTTGGATGAAGGCTCGATAAAACCGGAACTGGTGAGCCAGGCAATCAAGAAATACAAGATTGATCCGGAAAAACCCAATCCCAGCACGGTCTAGCGGCATGATCATGGGAGGCGGCCGCACCCTGCTAGCGAAAGGTGCATTGAAGGCGACCAGCCTGAATCAAACAAAGAGTGCCATACCGGCAGAGAGGATGAGACGTGGGTAAAACGACAGATGTGTTGATACCGGATATAGGCGATTTCGAGTCGGTCGAAATCATCGAGATTCTGGTGTCGGAGGGTGACCAGGTCACGGTTGAAGAGTCCCTGCTGACCCTTGAGAGTGATAAGGCTACGATGGAGATTCCCTCCCCCTACGCCGGCGAGGTGAAAAGCCTGCTGGTGAAGGTGGGCGACCGGGTCGGTGAAGGGGATAAAATCCTCACTATCGAGGCGGTAACGAGCGGCGAGAATAAGGTAAGCGGGAAAAACACTGCACCCCCGCCGGCGGCCGAAGAGGTTGAGACGGTACAGGCACCCGCTCCGGCGCCAAGTGATGCTCCGTCCCCTGTTTCAGAGCAGACCCGGCTGCCTGGGGAGAAAGAGGCCCGCGTGCCTCCCGTGCCGGAAGGTTTGGTGGGCGGCAACGAGGCCAAGCCCCATGCCAGTCCGTCGGTTCGCCGTTTTGCCCGCGAACTGGGTGTCGATCTCTCTCTGGTCAAAGGGAGCGGTCAAAAGAACAGGATTCTGAAAGAGGACGTACAGGATTTCGTCAAGCGTACCCTGCGGCAAGGTGAAGGGGGGGCGACCCGCGCCCCCTTTGAGATGCCAATGGGACCGGAGGTGGACTACAGTCGCTTCGGTGATGTCGAAACAGCGCCGTTGAACCGGATCAAGAAGATCAGCGGAGCCCATCTCCATCGCTGTTGGCTGACAGTGCCCCATGTCACCCAGTTTGACGAGGCGGACATCACCGATCTGGAGGCCTTCAGGAAAGCACAAAAAGAGAGTGCCTCGAAACAGGAGATTCGGCTCACACTGATGCCGTTTCTGATGAAGGCCGCCGCTGCGGCACTGCAGCAGATGCCGATATTCAATGCTGCGCTATCCGCAGATGGTGAATCGCTGATCTATAGAAAATATGTCCATATCGGCGTTGCGGTGGATACCCCAAATGGCCTGGTCGTTCCGGTGCTTCGAGATGTGGATAAAAAGGGTGTCTTTGAACTGGCCTCGGAGCTGATGGAGATCAGCGAAAAGGCGCGGGCAGGCAAACTGGCCCCAGCGGAGATGCGGGGTGGATGTTTCTCAATCTCCAGTCTCGGCGGTATTGGCGGTACTGCCTTTACTCCCATAGTGAACGCTCCCGAAGTTGCTATTCTTGGTGTATCCCGCAGCAGCATGCAACCGGTTTGGGACGGCACTGCTTTCCAGCCGCGATTGATGTTGCCGCTTTCACTCTCCTATGACCATCGTGTCATCGATGGCGCCGATGGGGTGAGGTTCACCAGCCACCTCTCTTCCCTGTTGGCAGATATTCGTTGTTTGCTGCTGTAAGAAACGCGTTGATTCGACGCTGGACAATGGATTGTCCCTGCAATCAACTATCTGACGCAAAGAATTGACTTAGCTCAAATAAAACCGCCAATTCATGGAATTGCAACCAGGCCTCATTTATGCTTTCTAAGTATGAGCAGGAATCAGCCTATGTCGATGATTCGGTGGGTTTTCTACCTTTAAAGTTATCCACATAAAGACCGCTAACCTCTAGTGGGCATTGTTTATTCCACACATGAATGTGCTTCTGCAGGGATGTCACGCGATGACGCGGAAAGATTTTGCGTCAATATAGTATTATATATGCTTAACCTGTTGAAAATTAATTTTTTATTTTTGCTGTGTCTATCCATGGCCATTGCGGCCGGGGTGAAGCATGAGCCGATAAGGCCTCTGGTTATCGATCCAGACCTGGACCCGAGGATGGTCTCTCTTGGGGATAAGCTGTTTCACGATACCAGGCTCTCGCAGGACAACAGCATCAGTTGTTCCAGCTGCCATATTCTCTCCACGGGGGGGGCTGACCGCAAAAGTGTGTCTGTCGGTATCGGTGGTGCGGTGGGGGGTATCAAGGCGCCTACCGTTTATAACGCCACCTTTAATTTCGTTCAATTCTGGGATGGGCGTGCGGCATCATTGGAGCAGCAGGCGGCCGGTCCGGTGCATAATCCCATGGAGATGAACTCCAACTGGGAGGAGGTCATATCCAAGTTGGAACAAGACCCGGTCATGATGGAGGAGTTCGATGCCCTCTTCGACGACGGCATCACTGAAGAAAACATATCCACCGCCATTGCAACCTTTGAGCATTCCCTGGTTACCCTCAATTCGCGATTTGACAGGTGGCTTCAGGGTGAACAGGGGGTATTGACCGAGCAGGAACTTAGAGGTTACCGCCTGTTCAAGAGCTACGGTTGTATCAGTTGCCACCAGGGAATGAACGTGGGTGGTAATATGTACGGCTTCATGGGTGCGATGGGCGACTATTTCAAGGATCGGCAACGACCAATTACCACGGCCGACATGGGGCGCTACAACGTCACCAAAAATAGTGAAGACAGACACTATTTCAAAGTGCCCAGCCTACGCCTGGCCGCAATCAACCCCCCTTACTTCCATGATGGGTCTGAAACAACCCTCAAAGGCGCAGTACGTATCATGGGACGATACCAGTTGGGCCGCGAGCTGCCGGAGCGCGATATCGAGGATATCGTCGCTTTTCTGCACTCATTGGTGGGAGAGCATATCAGGCTTAAACCATGAAGATGCTAAAACTGATTGGCTCGAAACGTATTCTATTGCTGATATCGCTTGGTATTGCGCTTATCTTGCTGCTGGCTGTCTACTGGGATGATGAGTCACAGGTCTATGCCGAACTTTCCAACAG
>NATV01000117.1 GCA_003094535.1 gamma proteobacterium symbiont of Ctena orbiculata
CTGTTGAGTGTGCTCGAGATTCAAGGTGGAGAGGTGTGGGAGGAGCTTTTCAAGAAGGTGCTGTTACACAAGGAAGCGGTGCGCTTCGAGGCCCTCAGGCCGCCCAACACTGAGCTGTTTGTACAACTCAAGCCCCTGGAGGACGCGGATGCCGAGTTTCCCGGTATGATCGTCAACCTCTCCTATATAGGAACCCTGAAACGGTCTGAGCGCACGCGGGCGAAGATGCTCAATTTTCTCTCCCACGATATCCGATCTCCGATTACCTCCCTGCTCTCGCTGACCCAGTCCCGTCAGCTGCTGGATGGGCGTGCCACGGAGATGGCCAAACAGATCGAACCCCTGGCGCGTCGTTCTCTCAGGCTGGCGGATAATTTTCTCCGCCTGGCACGGGCCGAGGCCGCCGAAACCGCCTCCTTTACCGACACCGACTTCGTCGAGGTTGCGCATAACGCCATGGACGAGGTCTATGTTCAGGCCAAAGCGAAACAGATTAAGCTGATGCGGCAGTTTAATGAGGATGAGATATGGTTGCAGGGAGATCTGGCCCTGCTGGAGAGGGCGCTGGTCAATCTGCTGGAAAACGCGATCAAGTTTTCCCCGCCCAGGAGCCAAATCACCATGACCCTCTCAATCCAGGGCACGCGACTGGTTTGTGAGATCGAGGATCAGGGTCCCGGGATACCGGAACATCAGTTGGCCGAAATTTTTATGCCCTTTATGCAGGCGGAATCGAATCAACTCATGAGGAAGAAAGGTGTCGGTTTGGGGTTGAGCTTCGTCAAGGTTGTGGCAGAGAAACACCATGGCGGCGTGGCGGCCAAAAACAGCGAACACGGTGGCGCAGTATTCATCCTCAACCTGCCTTGCGAGGTGAATGCCCCACGCGAGGCCTCATACGAGGAAAGGGGCTGAAGATCCCAGGTTGTGGGTGTTTGTTTAGCCCGGGCTAATGCGTGCATAATGGCGTCTACCACTGAATTTCGGAGTGACTGATGCCCCAATACCGTTCCCGTACGACAACCCACGGACGCAACATGGCCGGTGCCAGAGCCCTGTGGC
Organism: gamma proteobacterium symbiont of Ctena orbiculata; assembly: GCA_003094535.1. Lineage (GTDB taxonomy): Bacteria > Pseudomonadota > Gammaproteobacteria > Chromatiales > Chromatiaceae > Thiodiazotropha. Next base: position 1,063 of record NATV01000117.1, read on the forward strand.
GTGCCACCGGCATGAAAGACGGCGATTTCGACAAACCGATCGTTGCGGTAGCCAACTCGTTTACCCAATTCGTACCGGGTCATGTCCACCTCCAGGACCTCGGTCAGTTGGTGGCGCGGGAGATCGAGGCCGCTGGCGGCGTGGCCAAGGAGTTCAACACCATTGCCGTGGATGACGGCATCGCCATGGGCCACGAGGGTATGCTCTACTCCCTGCCGTCCCGGGATATCATCGCCGATTCCATCGAATACATGGTCAATGCCCATTGCGCCGATGCCATGGTCTGTATCTCCAATTGCGACAAGATCACCCCCGGCATGCTGATGGCTGCCTTGCGATTGAATATCCCGACCCTGTTTGTCTCCGGCGGACCCATGGAGGCCGGCAAGGTCCAGCTACATGGAAAGGAGCAGCATCTGGACCTGATCGACGCCATGGTGGTGGCCGCCAATCCGGATGAGAGCGATGAGGATGTGGCGCGGATCGAACGCTCCGCCTGCCCCACCTGCGGCTCCTGCTCGGGCATGTTCACCGCCAACTCCATGAACTGCCTCACCGAGGCGCTGGGCCTGTCGCTCCCCGGCAACGGCTCCCTGCTGGCCACCCATGCCGACCGCAAGGCGCTCTTCCTGGAGGCCGGCCGACGGGTGGTCGAGCTGGCCCGGCGTTGGTATGAGCAGGAGGATGCCCGTGTCCTGCCCCGAGGCGTGGCGACCTTCGAGGCCTTTGAGAACGCCATGAGTCTCGATATCGCCATGGGCGGTTCCACCAACACCGTACTCCATCTCCTCGCTGCCGCCCATGAGGCAGAGGTCGATTTCACCATGACCGATATCGACCGCTTGAGCAGGAAGGTGCCCAATCTGTGCAAGGTCGCCCCGGCCACCCAGGAGTACCACATGGAGGATGTGCACCGTGCCGGCGGTGTCATCGCCATCCTCGGCGAGCTGGACAGAGGTGGCCTGATACACCGCGATGTTCCCACTGTCCACGCGGCAAGCCTTGGTGAGGCCATCGAGCATTGGGATATCCTCCGCAGCAGCGAGGAGGAGGCGCGAAACCGCTATCTGGCGGCACCCGGCGGGGTACCCACCCAGGTGGCCTTCAGCCAATCCTCGCGCTGGCCGGATTTGGATCTCGACCGGGAGCAGGGATGCATCCGCGATCTGGATCACGCCTACTCCAGGGATGGGGGATTGGCCGTGCTCTACGGCAACCTTGCCGAGCAGGGCTGTATCGTCAAGACCGCGGGTGTCGACGCATCGATTCTGAAATTTTCCGGGCCGGCACGGATCTTCGAGAGTCAGGACAGCGCGGTAGAGGCGATTTTGAACGATAAAATCGCACCCGGAGACGTGGTCCTCATTCGCTACGAAGGCCCTAAAGGTGGGCCGGGAATGCAGGAGATGCTCTATCCGACGAGCTATCTGAAATCGAAAGGATTGGGCAAGGCCTGTGCCCTGATCACCGATGGCCGCTTTTCCGGCGGCACCTCTGGATTGTCGATCGGCCACTGCTCCCCCGAGGCAGCCGAAGGCGGCAATATCGGCCTGGTAGAAGAGGGCGATACGATCGAAATTGACATCCCGGGCAGAACAATCGCAATAGCCGTCGATGCGCAGACGCTGGAAAAGCGACGTCAGGCAATGGTTGCCAAGGGAGGTGAGGCATGGCGACCTCTCGGCAGGGAGCGCAAGGTATCGCAGGCGCTGAAGGCCTATGCCGCGTTTACGACATCGGCGGCCCGCGGCGCGGTTAGGGACATCAACCAGCTCGATTGATTGCCGGGAACGCTGTGGCTCAAGCAGGCAATATCGACGGTGGTGAAGGCCATGGTCTTCTTGGCATTGGCAGGTTCTGGCCGCTCTGTCTTATCCTCGGCTGCAGCGGCGGGGATCCTACGGCCGCCGATCCAACCCTGATCTTCGAGGATGGTTTTGAGAATCCGCTGGAGGAAGTGGAAATCCTTGCCCAAGGGGGTACCATTGTCAACGGGCTGGATGCCTGGTTGAAACTGGAACCTCGGATGGCTGCACTACAACTTCGCAGGGCCAGTGACTATGTCTATGGCGACTGTGGGGAGATGGTGGCATGGTTTCACGGGGTCACGGGCGATGAAAATCTCGAACCGCAGCATAGCGGTTTTGTCTGTCAGCATTTCAAGGAGCCCCGCTTCAAGTCTGATAATGGCCGTTGGCTGTTGACTGACAGATCCAAGGGTTGTTTTTATTATCGAATCTGGAATAAACAGTATTAAACAACAACCGGTCAAACCTTAATTTAATCGGGACAATTGGTTTCCTGATCCGACTGGTTGACAAAGAAGACCCTGCACAAGGGGCGATAATCTGGAGATGGTTTGTGTCTATTGATCTCAAGCAGTGCTATCTGTTTGCTCACCTGGATGAGGGTCAATTCGAGAAAGTTAAAGGGATGGCCCATGAGATAAGACTCAGAGACGGCCAGCTCTTTTTTCAGTCCGGTGATCCTGCCACCCACTTCTATCTCGTGATCCAGGGCCAGATAAAACTGACCCGGCTGTCGATGCAGGGCCAGGAGAAGGTGATCGAGATCATCTCCCCGGGTCAGACCTTCGCCGAGGCGCTGATGTTTGGCGAAAGCCCCGAATACCCGGTCAACGCGGTGGCAATCGGTGACAGCTATCTGTTGAGCTTCGAAAACACCACCTTTCTCGAGATTCTACGTGGCTCCATCGATACCTGTTTCCGGCTGATGGGGGATATGAGTCATCGTCTCAAGAGCCTGATCCGTGAGATCGATGAGTTGACCCTGCAGAGCGCCAGTTGTCGTGTCGCCAGTTTCCTCTGGAAAAGGTGGGAGGCGCGACCGCAGGGCGACAAGAGTTTCAAGCTTGAGGTGCCCAAGGGGGTGATCGCCTCCCGACTTTCGGTGACCCCGGAGACCTTCTCGCGGATTCTGCATAACTTCTCCAGCCAGGGTTTGATCCATGTCGATGGCGGCCGGGTGGATGTGCTCGACGAGAGGGGGCTGCTCGACTTTGCGGATATCAGCGGTAGGATCAACCGGGACATCTCTTCAAATTAAGGTATTCCGCATGGATTGAGGAATTCCTGGGCTTTGCCGGGTATACTCTCCCCCCTCGATAGATAATCAACCCTTTCTGTAGACGGCGATGAAGGACAGTTTTCCATTTCCTGTAGCTCGAATCGGCCTTATTGGCGGTGGTCAGTTGGGACGCATGATGGTCAAGGCGGCAAAGCGCCTGGGCTGTACCTGCGTGGTGCTCGATCCCTACCCCGGCTCCCCCGCGGGACAGGTCGCCGGTCATCAGATTATCGGCGGTTATCACGATCCGGCAAAACTGCGCGAGCTGGCGGAATCCTGCGATGTGGTTACCTTCGAACTGGAGAACATAGATACCGAGACCCTGATCCAACTGGAGAGCGAAGGGCACCCCATCAGTCCCGCCCCCGCCCTGCTCTCGGTGATGCAGGACAAGCTGTTACAGAAACAGTTTCTAGACAAGGCGGGCATCCCTACCGCCGGGTTTGTGGAGATGCGGGAGCCCAGGCTGCAGGCCTTTGAATCCTTTGGTTTCCCGTTGGTGCAGAAGGCCCGCCGTGGCGGTTATGACGGGCGTGGTGTATCGGTGATGCAGGCTGCTGCGGACTTCGAACATCACCTGCCGGTGCCATCCCTGGTGGAACGCTTCGTGGACGCAAAAAAGGAGTTGGCGGTGATGGTCGCCCGCAACAAGGAGGGCGAGTGCATCGCCTATCCCACGGTGGAGATGTGCTTTCGTCCCGGCGAGAATGTACTCGATCTGCTGTTGTGCCCCGCCGCGGTGAGCAGGGAGACTGCGGCTGAGGCGGAGGCGCTGGCAATCCGCACCATCGATGCGCTTCAGGGTGTGGGTGTGTTTGGCGTGGAGATGTTTCTCACCCGGGATGATCAGATCCTGGTCAATGAAATTGCCCCGCGTACCCACAATTCAGGCCACCATACCATCGAGGCCTGCATCACCGATCAGTTTGAACAGCACCTGCGCGCGATCCTGGGGCTTCCCCTGGGGGCCACCGATCTGCTCTCACCCGCGGCCATGATCAACCTCCTTGGCGATCCGGGCGCCCGCGGCAGACCGGTCATCGAGGGTATGGCGGCGGCGCTGGCGATCGAGGGCGTCTGTCTCCATCTCTACGGCAAGGCGGAAGTGACCCCCTATCGCAAGATGGGGCATGTCACGGTCCTCGATCCGGACCTCGAGCGGGCCAGAAGCAAGGCGGAGCGTGTCCGCGATCTGATTAAGATAACCGGAGAACAGCACCCATGAATGAAACAGTTGTGGGCATTATCATGGGAAGCGATTCCGATCTTCCCGTCATGCAGGAGGCGGCGAAAGTGTTGCGGGAGCTCCAGGTTCCCTATGAGATGACCATTGTCTCCGCACACCGTACGCCGACAAGGCTCTATGAATATGCCCGGCAGGCTGCCGATCGGGGCCTGCAGGTGATCATCGCCGGCGCGGGGGGCGCCGCCCACCTCCCGGGGATGGTGGCCGCCATCTCGCCGTTGCCGGTGATCGGGGTGCCGGTCAAGAGCTCCGCCCTGAGCGGTGAGGACTCCCTGCTCTCCATCGTGCAGATGCCCCCGGGGGTGCCGGTGGCCACCGTGGCCATCAACGGGGCGCGCAATGCGGGTATCCTGGCGGCGCAGATTCTCAGCACCGCCCAGCCCGAACTGCGCCAGCGCGTCATCGATTTCAAGCAGGCCCTGGAGGCGATGGTGATGGCGAAGGTCGAGGCGATGGCTTCGCAGCAAGATGATTTAAAAGTCCGCAAATGAACGCGAATTTACGCGAAATGCTGTTATGTGATTTGGATTTGGGTAGATACGCGATATCAAAGATATAGGGTGCCGCAAGCCACACCCTCCAATCTTCATATCAAACCGGCAGTACGGAGGTGGTTGGTGTAGCTCTTTCGTAGCAGCGGCATGGATGCCGCGATAGCCCCGTCAGCACAAGGACGTGCTGTTGGGGCGGCGTAGAAAGAGCTACACCAGCCACCGTGACTCTTTCTAGTTCATGCCAAAATATGCTCTTCTGGTTCCCACGGTCTACCGTTGGAATCCATAGCCTACCCTTTCGATTGGCCGATCTATACGTTCCCATGCAGGAGCATGGGAACGAGGAGATAATATTTCTTTATTTGCGTTCATTCGCGTTCATTTGCGGACTATCTTCTTCTTATACAGCCATTTTTAGGTTGAAAAAACGTGATTTCTCCCCCATCTGAAGGGTAATTATCAAGTTTTTGGAGTATTTCCCATGCGAATGGACCGTTTGACCAGCAAGTTTCAGATGGCCCTGGCGGACGCCCAGAGCCTGGCCGTCGGGCGCGATCACCAGTTCATCGAGCCGGTGCACCTGATGATTGCCCTGTTGGATCAGGATGGGGGCACGATCCGCCACCTGCTCGCCCAGTCGGACGTCAATGTCAATCAGCTGCGCTCGAGCCTGAGCGCCGCCATGGAGCGGCTGCCCAGTGTCGAGGGTGCGGCGGGGGATCTGCATATCTCGAATGAGCTGGGACGTCTGCTGAATCAGACCGACAAGCTGGCGCAGCAGCGCAACGACCAGTATATCTCCAGCGAACTCTTTGTCCTCGCCGCGGTGGAAGATAAGGGTGAGCTGGGAGAGACGTTGCGCAACGCCGGAGGATCCAAGGCCGCCCTCGAGCAGAGCATCGAACAGCTGCGTGGCGGACAGCGGGTGGATGATCCGAATGCGGAGGATCAGCGCCAGGCGCTGGAGAAGTACACCATCGACCTGACCGAGCGGGCGGAGCAGGGGAAGCTCGACCCGGTGATCGGGCGTGATGACGAGATCCGCCGCACCATTCAGGTGCTGCAGCGCCGCACCAAGAACAACCCGGTGTTGATCGGCGAACCCGGGGTGGGCAAGACCGCCATCGTGGAGGGCCTGGCGCAGCGCATCGTCAACGGCGAGGTGCCCGAGGGGCTGAAGAGCAAGCGTTTGCTCTCCCTCGACATGGGCGCCCTGATCGCCGGGGCCAAGTTCCGGGGGGAGTTCGAGGAGCGCCTGAAGGCGGTGCTCAACGACCTGGCGAAACAGGAGGGGCAGATCATCCTCTTCATCGACGAACTACACACCATGGTCGGCGCGGGCAAGGCGGAAGGCTCGATGGATGCGGGGAACATGCTCAAGCCGGCCCTGGCCCGCGGCGAGCTCCACTGTGTCGGCGCCACCACCCTGGATGAGTATCGCCAATACCTGGAGAAGGATGCCGCCCTGGAGCGCCGCTTCCAGAAGGTGATGGTCAACGAACCCAGCGTGGAGAACACCATCGCCATCCTGCGCGGCCTCAAGGAGCGCTACGAGCTGCATCACGGGGTGGATGTCACCGATCCCGCGATCGTCGCCGCCGCGACCCTCTCCCATCGTTATATCAGCGACCGCCAATTGCCGGACAAGGCCATCGACCTGGTGGATGAGGCGGCCTCCCAGATCCGCATGGAGATCGACTCCAAGCCCGAGGAGATGGACCGCCTGGAACGGCGCCTGATCCAGCTCAAGATCGAGCGGGAGGCCCTCAACAAGGAGTCGGACGAGGCCTCGAAGAAGCGCCTGGCCGAACTCGAGGCCCAGATCGACCGCCTGGAGCGGGAGTACTCCGACCTGGAAGAGATCTGGAAGTCGGAAAAGGCGGCGCTGCAGGGCACCACCCATATCAAGGAGTCCCTGGAGGAGGCCCGCCTGGAGCTCGAAACCGCCCGCCGGGCCGGGGATCTGACCCGGATGTCCGAACTGCAGTACGGCCGCATCCCCGAACTGGAGCGGCAGCTCGACATGGCGACCCAGGCGGAGATGCAGGAGATGAAGCTGCTGCGCAACAAGGTCTCGGAAGAGGAGATCGCCGACGTGGTCTCCAAGTGGACCGGTATCCCGGTCTCCAAGATGCTCGAAGGGGAGCGCGACAAGCTGCTCAGGATGGAAGAGGAGCTGGGCAAGCGGGTGATCGGCCAGGAGGAAGGGGTGCGCGCGGTGAGCGACGCCATCCGCCGCTCCCGGGCGGGGCTCTCGGATCCCAATCAGCCCAACGGCTCCTTTCTCTTCCTCGGTCCCACCGGCGTGGGCAAGACCGAGCTCTGCAAGGCCCTGGCCGAATTCCTCTTCGATACACAAGAGGCGATGGTACGCATCGATATGTCGGAGTTCATGGAGAAGCACTCCGTGGCCCGGTTGATCGGCGCGCCCCCCGGCTATGTGGGCTACGAGGAGGGGGGTTATCTCACCGAGGCGGTGCGCCGCCGCCCCTATTCGGTGATCCTGCTCGACGAGGTGGAGAAGGCCCACCCCGATGTCTTCAATGTACTGCTCCAGGTGCTCGATGACGGCCGTCTCACCGACGGCCAGGGACGCACCGTCGATTTCCGCAACACGGTCATCGTGATGACCTCCAACCTGGGCTCCCAGGTGATCCAGGAGCTGACCGGCGAGGAGCGCTACCAGGAGATGAAGGCGGCGGTGATGGAGACGGTGCGGCAGAACTTCCGCCCCGAATTCATCAACCGGCTCGATGAGATCGTGGTCTTCCATCCCCTGGCCGGCGAGCAGATCCGCGCCATCGCCAAGATCCAGATCGCCTATCTGCACCAGCGCCTCTCGGAACACGAGATGGGGCTGGTGGTCACGGAATCAGCCCTCGATCGCTTGGGCGAGGCGGGTTTCGATCCTGTCTATGGCGCCCGCCCGTTGAAGCGGGCGATCCGTCAGCAGCTGGAAAACCCCCTGGCCCAGGAGATCCTGGCAGGGCGCTTTGGACCCGGGGATACCATCGAGGTCGACAGTAACAACGAGGGTCTGACCTTCAGCAAACGCAAGCAGGTGAGCGCGGCCTGAAATAAGTCCGCAAATGACAGTATATTTTTTTTCATAATGTCTTAGGTGACCGCGCTTTGGTTCCCTCAAGGCCTTGCGTAGGAATCTATACAATGTCCTGCTGCTAGTTGTATTCCTTTGAAGGTGATAGGGAATAAGGGTATAACATGTGGCTAGTTAGTTGACTTCACAAACAAGGTTTTACTTTATAAACAGAGGCCTGAACGCTCAGCTCCCCCAGGGTTTTCACTGCAGCTACAGTCTTTATTAACCTTACATTTCCTCCTTTGCTCGGTTTCGCTGATCATCGCAACGTGCTTGGTCTTATGGATATTACGTGGACTGCAAGCAGATGCCTAACGGGTTTCTGATCCATGTTGTAAATCAGGTAGCTAAGCGGTAAAGATTTGATCGATGATGTCGATATTAACCTAGTACACAGTTAAATCTATCTTTATGATGCATCAGTAGATTCAGTATGCAAGGGGTCGTGGTTAGGATGCTTCACGATAAACGGTTGGAACTGTGGCTCCCGAAGAACATTGGGAAGTTGGAATCGAATCTGGTTGGATAATATAAGACTGTACTTGAGCTGATTGACGTGCCATAGCTGCCAATAACTATCGTTAATAAATGTCGGCTGCTACAGATCAAAAAAATTGATTCTATAGAAGGAGAATTCATGAACAAGCGAGCAATGATGCTGTATGTGTTCATCGCAGTCTTTGCACTGTCAGGTTTTTCAGGGCTCATTTATGAATCGATATGGTCTCACTATCTAAAGCTATTCCTTGGCCATGCCTCCTATGCACAGGTGTTGGTGCTTGCCATCTTCATGGGTGGCATGGCAATCGGATCGGCTCTTGCAGCGAAACTGAGCAATCGGCTTACCAATCTGATTTTGTGGTACGGCATTGTTGAAGGGATCATTGGACTCTTTGGTCTCACCTTTCACTCGATTTTTGTTGCCGTGCAGAGCGCCGCCTTCGAAGATATATTTCCTAATTTAGAGGCTGCGTGGCTTGTTCACACTGTAAAGTGGATGATCGGTAGTTTTATGATCTTGCCGCAGTCCATACTGCTGGGTGCCACCTTCCCGTTATTGACGGCTGGTTTAATTCGACGCTTCCCGGGAAATTCAGGCAAGACACTTGCCACTTTGTACTTTATAAACAGTTTCGGTGCTGCTATCGGTGTCCTCACTAATGCCTTCGTATTGATTCCGAATGTCGGATTACCGGGAGCTGTACTGACAGCCGGATTGCTCAATGTTTTCCTCGCTATCGCTGTTTATTTTCTTTCAAAAGGTGATCATTACCCATCCACAAAACCGGCATCAGGTGCCGATAGTTCAGCTATATCAAACTCGGTATACAGTTATCTCTTGGTGATAGCCGCGTTTACGGGTTTGGCTTCGTTTATGTACGAGATCGGTTGGATTCGTATGCTGACCATGGTGCTGGGCGGCTCTACACATTCTTTTGAGATAATGTTGAGCGCCTTCATTCTAGGTCTTGCCATTGGTGGTTTTTGGATAAGAAAAAAAATCGATGCTTTCGATAATCCATTACTGGTGCTGGGCATTATTCAATTGGTAATGGGTACATTTGCCGCTTTGACTATTCCTCTTTACAACCAGACCTATGAATTAATGGGGTTATTTATGGAGGCATTGAAGAATAGTGATAGTGGGTACCTGCTTTATACAATAATCAGCTATGGTATTTCATTGCTCATAATGTTGCCGGCAACGATCTGTGCAGGTACGACTTTGCCATTAGCTACCTTTATCATGCTAAAGGGAACATCGGGTGATTCGGCAATTGGGAAGATATATGCCTGGAATACTGTGGGCAGCATACTGGGGGTTGTATTGGCAATCCAGGTAGTGATGCCGCTTTTTGGGCTGAAATGGGTAATCGGTATTGGCGCTCTGGTTGATGTGATGCTTGGTCTGTTTATTTTGCATCGTGCCCGAATTTCGCTGAAGTACCACAAACCGCAAGTTGCATTGGTATCCATGAGCCTGGTAATTATTCTCGCTATTCCCTTCCTGGGGTTGGATACTCAAAAAATGGCTTCTGGTGTTTATCGTTATGGTCTGGCGGCAATCTCTTTAGGTGATATTGTTTTCCATAAAGATGGCAAAGCATCAACTGTGGCGGTAAGAGTCGTCGGCAACAAAGCTGCACTGCTGAACAATGGCAAACCCGATGCTGCACTCAAGCTGAATTCTGATATTGAAGAGGCCAGGGTTGATCGTACAGGTGACGAACCTACTATGGTGCTTGCTGGGACACTGCCGTACGTATATCGACCCAATGCTACTAATGTCGCTAATATAGGGTTGGGTTCAGGTTTGACGGCCCATGTCCTTCTGCATAACAAAGAGCTTGAGCGTTTGGATACTATCGAGATTGAGCAAGCTGTTTATGAGGCAGCAGAATATTTTCGTCCCCGGGTAGAGAATCTTTACTCGGATCCAAGAAGCCGCGTCATTATTGAAGATGCAAAGACCTATTTTGCAACTTCCGGGCATAAATATGATGTTATTGTTTCTGAGCCTTCAAATCCTTGGGTAAGTGGTGTTTCCGGGTTGTTTAGTACAGAGTTTTATCATGAAGTAAAGCGTTATCTCAAACCGAATGGAATATTGGTGCAGTGGGTACAAATGTACGAAATATCGCCAGAACTTGTTGCAACTGTCTATCTGGCTTTGAAGGAGAACTTCGCCGATATCCATATGTATCAAATAGCTGATGGGGATGTTGCAATAGTGGCTGGTATGGCCGGTTTAGAGGCCGATTATAGTGCTCCTTTCAAGCATAGTGGGCTAAGAGAAGAACTCGATCAGGTTAACATTATAAACGAATCAGACCTGGCGTTTCGTAAGCTTGCTGGAAAAAATGAACTTGATATTGTATTTACTTCTCTGGCAGGGAATCCAAACTCAGATTATTTTCCCGTTCTGGATATAGGGGCTGCTAAGACTCGTTTCAAAAAGACTGATGCCAAGGCGATATATACTTTCTACAAAACTAAGGCACTAAAGCGGGTGTCTAATGAAACTGAAATAGCATTTGACGATATAACAGAAGCACCAACTATTGAGGCTACTCGGCTAGTGCGACAGAGGAAGCAATTTCATAAATTGTTCAATGAATACAGTGTTAGCGGAAATGTTCCCTTAATCACCGCGACTTTAGCAGAGGGAACCGCCAAGAGCCTGGTGGAAATTATTACTTATTGTAAATCTGATAAAGATGATAGATCAGCAGATGAAATCAGTAGCCAGTTAATGAATTTTACACATTGGGTCTACGAATTTTCTACGAGCGAAGATATGAAGAGTCTGTTTGATCAGTTTGAGTCTTGTCGTAGCAGATTGTCTGAAGAAGGTTTGTTATGGCTGGATGCGCACGTTGCCTGGCTTGGCGGTGATTTACCGAAAGTAAAAGAGTTAACCAAGAACTACTTGGAAAAGAAGGATATATTTGCAACGCCAGTTGACAAACATCTTCTGATTCTAAATATTTCAAGCCACATAATGAAAGGCACCGGTAGTGATATTTATCAGTACCACAAGAAGATATCTCCAGCAATTTCCAAAGATTTAGAGCTCTTGGGGTTGCTGAATCTTTTTGATCCAAGTCTGGTTACGAAACAGTGATAGCTAATGTTAGATGCTATAGCATGAATCATGCCTAGACTAAATGGTGAATAACAAGATAGCTACAATCCGCCTAAAGTACAAATAGGATTTTATTACTATTTGGAAAAATATCGCGAGAAAGCTTTAGGGGTCGGGTGATTCTTGATACGCCGCACATAATATCAATTTCTGCTGAACTATTCTTGGCGTGCCAACTCCAGGTATTTTCTGTGGAGGTGCTCAGTAGTTCTTTTTAGATCCTCCATGCTGCCGTTGTTTTCGATAATATCATCCGCGCCTTGCAGTCGAGTTTGACGATCTGCCTGGGTGTTGATAATTTTTAGGATCTGTTCTCTTGACAGCTGATCACGCTTGAGCACCCTTTCCATCTGAACGGATTTGTGACAATCCACTACCAGGATACGATCGGCAAGTGACAACTGGTCGGTTTCGAAAAGTAGGGGAATCACAAGAAGAACATAGGGTGCCGTTTGTTCGCTAATCCAGGCCTCAATCTCCTCAATAATTCGGGGATGTAGGATTCCTTCGAGGCATTTACGTTGTTGAGTATCATTGAATACGATCCTGCGCAGGGTTGATCTATCCAGCTTGCCACTGCTGTCTATGATTTTATCACCGAATGCCTGTTGAATTTCAAGAAGCGCAGGCATCCCGGGTTTGACCAATTGATGGGCAAGCTGGTCGGCGTCGATAACAGGTACACTTAAAGATTCAAAGAGGGATGAGACGGCGCTTTTACCGCAGCCTATACCCCCTGTGAGGGCGATGACCAGCATTACATCATGCCAGACCAGTGCAGATAGGCAGTGTTTATCTGCTCTCCCCACATAAGACTGATCCAGCCAGCGGCAGCCAGGTAGGGGCCAAAGGGGATGGGAATGTTGCGATCCCGTCCGCGCAGGACGATCAACAGAATACCAACTGCAGCGCCCACCAGTGCTGATAAAAGGATGATCTGGGGTAGATAGTGCCATCCCAGCCAGGCACCGAGCATGGCCAGTAGTTTGAAATCCCCATACCCCATGCCCTCCTTGCCTGTGAGTCGCTTGAATAGCTGGTAGACGCTCCACAGTGAGAGATAACCGGCAGCTGCACCGATGATCGCTGATCGCGGATCGGTGAAGATTGTCCCAAGACTCAACACCAATCCCAGCCAAAGAAAGGGGAGGGTGATGTTGTCGGGGAGGAGTTGGACATCGAAATCGATCATACTAAGTGCGATTAAGGCCCAGGTGAGCAGTAGCGCGGCCAATGTGGCCCAGGTAAAACCGAAATGGATAGCCACCGCGGCTGACATTATGCCGCTTACAGTTTCAATTATCGGATATCTGGGGCTGATGGCTGTTTTGCACTGAGAGCATCTGCCCTTGAGCATCAGCCAGCTGATAACGGGTATATTCTCCCAGGGGCGTATTTTATAGCCGCATTTTGGGCAGTGAGATGCAGGACGGTTGAGATTGTAGGGGTCTGTATCCTGTTCGTCGAGATTGCCTCCGAATTCCTCCTGGCAGTCCCTGCGCCACTGCTGCTCCATCATCTTCGGCAGGCGATGGATGACGACATTGAGAAAACTTCCTACGACAAGGCCGATCAGAATGACGCATAGCAGGAACGCCCAATAGTTTTGCTGTAGAAATTCGACAAGTATCACTGATTGAGCTTGATCTTTAGGTTTGTTTTGTTTCGTTTTTTGCTAGACAACAGCGGCCATCTTGAATATGGGCAGATACATGGCAACGACCAAGGTGCCGATCAAGACACCCAGGATGACCATGATAATGGGTTCCATGAGACTGCTCATAGCGTCTACCGCATTATCCACCTGCTCTTCATAGAAGTCCGCAACCTTGTTCAGCATGTCATCCAGGGCGCCTGACTCTTCACCGATCGAAACCATTTGCACGACCATGTTGGGGAACAGGTTGCGCTGTTTCATGGCAAGCTGCAGCGACTGACCAGTAGCGACATCCTCACGCATACGCAGAACTGCATCGCTATAGACAACATTTCCGGTTGCACCGGCAACGGAGTCGAGGGCTTCCACAAGAGGCACTCCGGCGGCGGACATGGTCGATAAGGTACGGGAGAAGCGTGCTATAGCGGACTTATCCAGAACCATACCTATCACCGGTACCTTGAGCAGGGTACGATCGACGGCATGCCTGAATTTTCGCGATCGTTTCCAGATATATATAAATAGATAGACAGCTGCCATTATTCCGCCCAACATTGCCCACCACCAGTTGCGTACGAGTTCCGATAGATCGACAACGAAACGGGTTAAGGCAGGAAGGTCGGCACCAAAACTCGAGAACAGACTTTCGAATTGGGGAATGACAAAAATCAACAGGATGGTAGTGACCAAAATAGCTGCGATGATAACAGCGGCCGGGTAGAACATGGCCTTCTTAATCTTACCTTTGATCGATTCCGTCTTTTCCTTGTAAGTGGCGATCTTGTGTAGCAGGGTTTCCAACACACCGGCATGCTCGCCGGCTCGAACCAGATTGACAAAGAGATCCTCGAAGTAGAGCGGATGTTTCTTCAAAGCATCGGCCAAGGCCGTACCACCTTCCACGTCGGCCTTGATGGTGAGGATTAGTTCCTGCATAGATGGATTTTCGTGTCCGCGTCCTACGATATCGAAGGCCTGTACCATGGGAACACCAGCAGCCATCATGGTTGCCAGCTGACGACTGAAAACAGTGATATCGGCGCTGGTGATCTTCTGTTTGGTAAGTACTAAGTTGGTGGGCTTCCTTCTTACCTTTAGAGGGGTAACCCCCTGCCGTCGAAGATCAGCCTTGATCATATTGACATCCGTGCCGCGACTCTCGCCACTGAGGCGAGACCCCTTTTTGTCGGTACCTTCCCACTTGTAGAGGTGGGACTTAACCTTTGCTTTCTTTCTTGGAGGTGCCATGGGTTAGTCCTTGGTTACCCGGTTGAGTTCTTGAAGGCTGGTGATCCCCTGCATGACCTTGCGCAGTCCGGATCTGCGGAGGTTATCTACTCCCTCCTTTTCTGCCTGTTCTTCCAACTGTATCGATGTGCCGCCCTCCATGATGAGCTTGCCCATGGTCTCGGATACAGGCATTACCTGAAATATACCAACACGTCCCTTGTAACCACCGGTACACATGTCACATCCTACAGGTTTATAGATTGAGAAATCGGTTTTTAGGTCCGCTTCTGTGAAGCCCTCCTCGAGCAGGGCCTCCTTGGGCAGATCCTCGGGTGCCTTGCAGTGTTCGCAGAGGCGCCTGGCAAGGCGCTGGGCCATGATCAGGAGCACCGACGAGGCGATGTTGAAAGGCGGAACACCCATATTTGCCAGACGGGTCAGGGTTTGGGGTGCGTCGTTTGTATGTAGGGTGGAGAGAACCAGGTGGCCGGTCTGGGCCGCTTTCACGGCAATTTCAGCCGTCTCCAAGTCTCGTATCTCACCCACCATGACGATATCCGGGTCCTGACGCAGGAAGGCCCTCAAGGCCTCGGCAAATGTGAGACCGGTTTTGACGTTGGTATTGACTTGGTTAATGCCGGGTACCTGAATCTCCACAGGGTCTTCTGCAGTGGAGATGTTGACCTCGGATTTATTGAGCAGATTCAGCGCAGTGTAGAGGCTGACTGTCTTACCACTACCGGTGGGCCCGGTTACAAGGATCATGCCATAAGGCTTATTGATCGCATCTAGAAATTGTGTGCGCTGCTCTTCCTCGAATCCAAGTGCCTCGATACCGAGTTGGGCACTGGTGGGATCGAGGATACGCAGCACGATCTTCTCGCCGTAAAGGGTTGGACAGGTATTAACACGAAAATCAATTGCCCGGGATTTGGAGAGTTGCATTTTTATGCGTCCATCCTGGGGAACCCGTTTTTCCGCGATATTCATCCGCGACATGACCTTTATGCGGCTGGAGAGCCGATTGGCAAGGTTGGAGGGTGGGTTGGCAACTTCGCGGAGGATACCGTCCTGTCTGTATCGCACCCTGTAGGTGTATTCATAGGGCTCGAAATGTATATCCGACACTCCTTGCTTGATTGCGTCCAAGAGCAGTTTGTTGATATACCGAACGACTGGCGCCTCGTCCACATCCAGTTTGGACTCGTCATTGTCGATCTCTTCCTCACCACCCGTGATATCCAGGTTGTCCAGGTCCGCGTCCAGCAGTTCGTCCATGCTGGTTTCCTGGGCCTCCATGACCTTGTTGATGGTGCGTGTGAGTTTGTCCTCTTCCACCAGGATCGCTTCGGAGGCTAGGCCGGTGTTGAAGCGGATCTCATCCAGGCCCTGGTGATTGGTGGGATCTGAAACGGCCAGAAACAGCCGGTTGCCCCGCCTGAAGATTGGCAGTGCGTGATGGGCGCGGACCAGTTTTTCTCCTACCGCGTCTGTCGGTATGACACCGGGATCTATTACGTCGAGATCGAAAATAGGAACACCGAAACCCCTGGAAGCCGATATGGCGATGTCGATGCTCTCCAAAATTCCATTTTCCACAAGATATGTGACAAATGGTATCTTCTTCTTCAGTGCTTCACTGAAGGCCGATTCCGCCTGATCCTCCCTGACAAGCCCGTCTTGTATGAGACAACGCGCGAGACCGCTCAGATTAACTTTGGGATTAGTTGTGGCCATTCTGTGATTTTGAGAAAGTCAATAATATCCTGATTAATCGGCAGAGTTGTTTAAATATTGAGGCATTGGTGAAAATGCCTACAAATGCTGATATGTAATCCGTTGAAGGTCCACATATTACTGTTTTGTAGCTGATAATTTATAAAAGAAACGTAAACAAGTTATTGATAGGAAAGTAATATAGCCTTGAATTGGTGTGGAATCAATCTAATGGTGCGATCTATGAAGATTGCACATACATGGTGAGGGAAGACTCACAAATACCCGATTAAAACGGGTTCATGTTTGACTTGATCCAGGTTTTTTGTGTAAAGGCGGAACAGAGAGCCTTTACTGCTGCGACAACCTGTTGATGTTTCAATGAAAAGTGGAAAAATGCAGGGAGTTTCCCGTTGTCCA
This sequence comes from gamma proteobacterium symbiont of Ctena orbiculata, assembly GCA_003094535.1. GTDB lineage: Bacteria > Pseudomonadota > Gammaproteobacteria > Chromatiales > Chromatiaceae > Thiodiazotropha. The sequence goes on from NATV01000117.1 coordinate 17,659, forward strand.
CTCCCTGGGTGCTGATTAGATTCTCAATTAACAATACTTCTCAGTATCTCGAATCTTGGCAGATGGTTCAGTTATTAAATCCAGTGTTGGACCTATTACAACCAGCACCAGCCGACTTTATCGTCCAAAGCATTGCTTCGTTGGTGGGGTTGGGAGTCAATGTCACAGTGCAACCTCCAACCTCAGTTGTACCTTTAATGGTGATGATTGTAGCAGCGACGGTTGGGGCGCCATCCATATAGGATGTTGTCGTATTTGCAATATCAAAACCTTCAGGCAGATAGCCGGCACCTTCAAGTGATACATTGGTTTGGCATTCCGGATAGGTTGTATCCTGTTTGTCGTTGATACACTCGCCGAGGGCTACCTGTATTGAGCGGACAGCAGAGATATTGTCTGCCCATTTGGTGCGAGATGCATAATCCCGATACTGCGGGATGACGATAGCGGCCAGGATACCGATGATGGCGACCACAATCATAAGTTCGATAAGGGTGAAACCTGTTTCTCTACGCATTTTCAAACTCCTGATTGTTTGCTGATCAACCTATCTCGCGAAAAAGAGTTTCACTTTAATGTCCGTGGCGCTGTAAACAAGAGAGATAAGGATCTGAGTTGGGAGCCACCTTTCGGTGGCTCCTTTATCTCAAGTATCAGATTCTCATTGGATTTGAGAGACTGATCTGGTCTATCTTAGTTAGTGAAACCGGTATTTGACCTGCCGCAGCCTGCACCGGCTGACTTGATAGTCCAAAGGACGGCTTCAGTAGTGGCATTCGGTGTCATCGTGATTGTGCAGCTACCAACTTCGGAGTTGCCCTTGATAGTAATGATGTTACCAGCAACGTTGGGAGCACCGTCCATAGTAGATGTTGTGGTATTAGCGATATCAAAGCCTTCAGGCAGATAACCGGCATTTTCCAAGGTTACGGCAGTTTGGCAATCAGCATGACCAACGTCCTGTTTGTCATTGGCGCACTCGCCAATGGCTACCTGTACGGCACGCACGGCAGATACGTTGTTCGCCCATTTGGTACGAGAGGCATAATCACGATACTGCGGAATAACGATAGCGGCCAGGATGCCGATGATGGCGACCACGATCATGAGTTCGATGAGGGTGAAACCAGACTGTTTGCGCATTTTCATACTCCTGATTGTTTGCTGATTCGGTCAGCGCTAATTAAGTAATGCAAGTTGTACTTGGGTCTTTCGGCCGCATTTCCGACATCTTTAGTGAAAGGGATTCGGCTTATCCTACGTCTTGCAAGTGGAGTGCCAATCGGCAAACAAAGGGAGATTCAATTCACATTTCAGGTCTGATGTGTGACCTAGACTGGGTGCTTGTTTGAATCCGCAAATCAACGAGCCGGATGATCAAGTCTGCTACATAATAATAATAAAAACAGTAGGTTATATTGGCTTGGGTGGGGTCTGTCCGTGGATCCTCCCATGTTTGGCTATGCCAACCAATTGGTCACCATCTTGGGAACGAATGGTGTTTAGATCAAACCTGTCACCTGTTTGATCGAAAATAGAAAAAAAACTTGTTACCAGGACTTCGTCAGGCATTGTCATAAAGTGACAAAGATTGTCATTTTTCCCTTGATGCCATGGATTTGTCTTTGTGACAAGGTTCACATTTTTTTATGTGAGGATGGCTGCTTCGGGGAAACAACGGCTAATCCAAGGGTAGGAATTTATTACATAATCTCTATTGGAGGTTTCAGGCTAGTAAGGCGGTTAGTGATATTGGTTAAAGCCGACAGCTTTTTCCTCAATACGGGGCCTTATCTATTCGATGCCGAATTTTTCCAGTCTGTAACGCAGTGACCTGAGGGTCATGCCGAGTTTCTTCGCCGCTGCCGTACGGTTCCAGCGGGTCTCTTCCAGGGCCTGGATGATGGCTTCCCGCTCAACCTGTTCCATTTTGTCCCCCAAGGGCTGGTCTGACGCTGTATCTTGAGTATGTTTCGTCTGCTGATTCGCGGGGAGATGGAGGTCATCCGCGAGGAGTTCCGAGCCATCGAGCAGGGTGAAGGAGCGCTCGAGGATATTCTCCAGCTCCCGGATGTTGCCTGGAAAATGGTAGGCCTTGAGTTTTTTCAGGGCGGATGAGGAGAGCCTCGACTTTTTCGTACCCGACTCCCGGGCCATGCGGGTGATGAAGTGTTGGGCCAGCAGGGGAATGTCTTCGCTGCGCTCCCTCAAAGGCGGTAGCGGGAGTTCGATGACATTGATACGGTAGAAGAGATCCTGTCTGAAATCACCGCCCTCAACCAGTTCGGCCAGATTTTTGTGGGTGGCGCTAATGATGCGGACATCCACGGGCATCTCCTGTTGACCGCCCACCGGGCGCACCTGTTTCTCCTGAATGGCGCGCAGCAGCTTTACCTGCATGTGCAGGGGCAGATCGGCGATCTCGTCGAGAAACAGGGTGCCGCCGTCGGCACTGAGAAAGAGACCCTGGTGATCGCTGGTGGCGCCGGTGAAACTGCCCTTTTTGTGGCCGAACAGTTCGCTCTCCATCAGCTCCTGGGGGATGGCGCCGCAGTTGACGGCGACGAAGGGATGGTCGGCGCGCGGACCCTGTTGATGGATCAGGCGCGCTGCAAGCTCTTTTCCGGTGCCCGACTCGCCGCTGATGTAGACGGGGGCCTGGCTGCGGGCTAGCTTCTTGATGAGTTCCCGGACCCGCTTCATGGGCGGTGAATTGCCCAGCATCGGGGAGCTGTCAGCCGTCGCGGTCTCTTTTTCCGGTGTCGGCTCCGTTTTCTGTTTGCCCAGTTTGATCGCCTGCTGTACCAGCTTGCGCAGGACCTCCAGGTCCACCGGCTTGGAGACGAAATCAAACGCCCCCGCCTTGAGGGCCTCGATGGCTGACTCCATGTTGCCGTGGGCGGTGATCATGGCCACCGGCAGTTGGGGGTAGGTCTCATTGATGTGGCGAACCAGGTCGATGCCGTTGCCGTCCGGCAGCCGCATGTCGGAGAGACAGAGATCGAACTTCTGCTCGCTGAGGATCTTGTGCGCGGCGGTGAGATCGAACACCGAGTGGGCGTCGATCCCCATGCGCAGCAGGGTGATCTCCAACAGTTCACAGATATCCGGTTCATCGTCAACGATCAAGGCTGTCGGCTGGCTCATGCGGTTTGACTCCGAGGCTGCCAATGGTCGAAATGGAGACGAAAACAGCTGCCTCCCGTCGGCCCTGGAATATACTCCAGACGGATATGGTTGGTATCGCTCAACTCCTTGGCTATATATAGCCCAAGCCCGGTCCCCGAGTTGCGGGTGGTGAAGAAGGGTTCGAATATCTGCCGCGCCACTTTGGGTGCGATACCGGGACCGTTGTCAATGACGTCAACCACAGGGTGGTCGAACTCCTTCATGATGCCGCCGATGATCTGTAATTTGAGTCCCTCCTTTTTACCATGCTCTCTGGCGTTGTTGCAGAGGTTGGTGACGACCTGTCTCAACTGTTCGGGATCGGCGACGATTTCCGTGTTTTCCGGCTCGATCTGCAACAGCAGGTCGTCCCTCGCGAACCCTTGATGCTTGACCAGGTCTTCAACCAGCTTTTGCAGCCAGCTTTTAAGCGCTATCTTTTTGGGGTTACCCGGATCCCGGCGCGAGAGTTGAAGCACATTCTCGATTACCTGATTCAGGCGCGCGGTGTTGGTCTTGATGATCTCGGTCAGCCTTTGGTCAGCCGGATTCTGACTTGGGGATTCATCAAAGAGTTGGCTGGCATGGCTGATGGCACCCAGGGGGTTACGGATTTCGTGGGCGATGCTGGCCGTCAATCGGCCCAATGAGGCGAGCTTCATCTGTTGCGCCTCACGGGTGATTTGCGAGGTATCCTCGAGAAAAATCAACATATCACCCTGCTCCTGGGTTCCCACCGGATTGAAATGGGCCCTCAGTTCAGGCCCCTGCCGTTGGGTGCGGAATTTATAATAGCGCCGCTTCGTCCCCGCCTTGTGCTTTCTCAGCATATGGGCAAGTTCCGGCGAGGCCTTGACCAGCTGACCGCCGGTGGTCGAGGTCGGCATGCCGAGCAGGCGCCAGGCAGGATCATTGATCATCACGATCATGCCTGAGCTGTCGACCACCAACACCCCCGTTCGCATGTGCCGGATGACATAGGCATTGATGTTGGCCAGATGATTCAACTCGTTTGCCCGCTCCTGGGCCAATTTCTCACTGGCCCGCAACCGGCTACTCATGACCAGGGTCAGCAGGGCGGTGGCAAAAAAGACCGCGCCGAGGAATCCCGCCTGGACGAATCGGGGGGGGATCACGGTTTCGTTGATGGAGACGTAGATCTGGTTGGCGATTACCGCCAGCGCGGCCAAGGCAGCAAAAAGCAGGGCTGCGCGGCCATCGATGATCAGGGCGCCGGCGATGACGGAGACCGCGATCAACATGCCCATGCCCGTCTGTACCCCGCCGCTGGCGTGCATCAACAGGGTGATGGCGGCGATGTCCACAAACAGGGCCAGGTAGGTCTGTTGCTCCGGATTCGGCGAGCGCATGAGAAAGAACAGCACCGAGAGGAAGCTCAATGCCACATAGAGGGCGCTGGTGATGGAGAACAGATCCGCGGCCACCGAACCCAGAAAAGAGGGGCCGGCTCCTGAATAGAAGAAGAATATCAAGGTCAGGGAGAGGGTAATGCGATAGAGCAGATAGAGGCTCAGGGAGCGCCAGTGACTGTTCTCGTTGCCACTGTCTTCCCGGGAGCTTGTGGTTAGGATGTTTTCGAAGGAGTCCAGCCAGTTCAGCATGATGATCAGGATTTATCTTCTTTGGCAGCCTTCAGATGGGCTTTGCTGCAGTAGTAACGACTATCGTCGCTCATCGCTTCAACTTTAGGCAGATGCAGACCGCAATAGGCGCATTGGACACTGTCCACCGACTTTACCTGTTTCGAGCCCCTGTCGATCTGCCGCTTTTGCCGCCAGAAATGGCGGACAATGAGGTAGACCCCCAGTAGGGCGAGCGCGAAAAAGAGAAATCTGAGTCCCATCCCTTTGATTCTTTATGATGAATTGAGAGGAGTCAATCAGGATTATTGGGTCTTGCAACAACCGCGGCAATAGTCTGCAATGCGCTATGGAAGGCAGCGTCCACTCGGATAGGGCTCAATTTTGAAGGTATCAGCGAGGCAGGAGTCGTCCCTTGGATCTTAAATTAGTCATCGCCCAGCTCAATTTTCTTGTCGGCGATATAGAGGGTAATGCGCAGCTCATCATCGATGAGGCCCGGGCACAAGTCGGCAGGGCCGATGCAATCGTCTTTCCCGAGTTGGCGATAACCGGCTATCCACCGGAAGATCTGCTGTTGCGGAGTCACTTTATTCAACGGGTGGAGCTGGCGGTCGCGCAGATCCTGTCGCGGGTTCGGGGAATTCACCTGGTTGTGGGCTACCCTCGCCGTCGCGACGGCAGGCTCTACAACGTGGCGGGTGTCTGGCGCGACGGTGAGGTGTTGGTTGAGTATGAGAAGCACAAGCTGCCCAATTACAGCGTGTTCGATGAAAAGCGCTACTTTTCACCCGGCAGGGAGGCAGTCACCTTTGATTTAAATGGCGTTCGCATCGGATTGACCGTCTGCGAGGATATCTGGGAGGTTGAGCCCGCCGCCATGAGCCGGGCCGCGGGCGCCCAACTGCTGCTCAATATCAACGCCTCCCCGTTCCATATCGGCAAGGCGCCGGAGCGCGAGGAGCTGGTGCAGAGCCGCGCCCGCGAGAACAACATTCCCATCCTCTATGTCAATCTGGTGGGGGGGCAGGACGAACTGGTGTTCGATGGCGGTTCGTTTGTGGTGGATGCCGAAGGAGAGCTCGCCGAGCGCCTGCCATTCTTTACCGCGACCAGCAAAATCGTCGATCTCTCCCCGGGGGGCAATGAGACTTCGAGGATCACACCGCTCATGTCGGAGGAGGAGCGGGTCTACCGGGCCCTGGTCACCGGGGTAAGGGATTATGTGCGCAAAAATGGCTTCAACGGCGCCATCATCGGACTCTCCGGCGGGGTCGACTCGGCGCTGACCCTGGCAATCGCGGTGGACGCCCTGGGCGCGGACCAGGTGGAAGTGGTGATGATGCCCTCGCGCTATACCGCGGAGATGAGCAACCAGGACGCGATTGCCGAGGCTGAGCTGCTGGGCGTGGCTTACCGGTCGATCCCGATCGAACCCGCCTTCAATGCCTTCCTGGAGATGCTGGCGGAAGAGTTCGCCGGTAGGCCGGTCGATGTGACAGAGGAGAATATACAGGCTCGCTGCCGAGGCATAATACTGATGGCGATCAGCAACAAAAAAGGGCGCATTCTGCTCACCACCGGCAATAAGAGTGAGATGTCGGTGGGTTACGCAACCCTTTACGGTGACATGGCCGGTGGCTTTGCCCCGATCAAGGATGTGCCGAAGACCCTGGTCTATCGCCTCTGCCGCTATCGCAACAGCATTGCCGAGGTTATCCCCGAAAGGGTGTTGGAGAGACCCCCGTCGGCGGAGCTGGCGCCGGATCAGAAAGATAGTGACTCGCTGCCTGACTACGCGGTCCTCGACCAAATCCTCGAACGATATGTCGAGCAGGATCAATCGGTTACAGAGATCGTCGCCGCGGGGTTCGAGGAGCGGACGGTGCTGCGGGTGATCGGCATGGTGGATCGCAACGAGTACAAGCGGCGTCAGGCACCGCCCGGTATCAAAATCACCCGGCGCGCCTATGGACGCGACCGGCGCTATCCGCTCACCTGGTCCAAGCGTAGGGATTGATTTCCATGGATTGGTTTTTTTCCACCCTATCAGTTAGATATGGGAGGTAAAGCAGGGCATGAGCGCTGACGGTGCCGCTGGTAGGGAATAGGGCGCCGGATAGGTGCTTAATACCCTGAAATTACTCGACATCGATCGTTTCCAGCCCGATCCGGGGCAGGCTGACCACCGCAGGCATGGACGCACCACTCAAGGGGGCGTTACAATCGCGGCGAGTCAATCACTGATTCACTATGAATTTCCTCAGCTGGGAGCAGAGAAACAATGAAAAAAGTCGAAGCAATCATCAAGCCTTTCAAACTGGAGGATGTTCGTGAGGCGTTATCTGAGGTGGGGATTACCGGCATGACGGCCACCGAGGTCAAGGGATTTGGTCGTCAAAAGGGGCATACCGAACTCTATCGCGGCGCAGAGTATGTGGTCGATTTTCTCCCTAAGGTAAAGTTGGAACTGGTAGTGGCCAGTGATCAGGTGCCCGCATGCATCGAGGCGATTACCAATGCGGCACGTACCGGCAAGATCGGTGACGGGAAGATCTTCGTCACACCCGTGGAACAGGTGATCCGCATTCGCACCGGCGAGGAGGATGAGGCAGCGATCTGATCGCCAAACAGGATACCGGCAGGGCTGGGAGCCGCCGCGGATGTCTACTCCTGTTCCGTTTCGGTGTCGGCGGGTTTGTTCAGGCGGCCATTCTCAAGGTTGTGCGCCAAAACCCGCTTTGCATCGTCGGCAAGCTCGGTCATGCCCAGGCGGCTATAGGCATCGATCATGATCTCCAGGGCCGCTTCCACCGCATCGGTGCGTTGAAACTGGGTAACCACACGGTTTGCCCGGTTCGCCGCCGCAAGATAGGCCCCTCGCCGCATATAGTAATCCGCTATATGGATCTGGTATTTAGCCATGTTGTTCCTGAGATAGAGCATGCGCTGACGCGCGTCCGCAGAATATTTACTCTTGGGATAGCGGCGTACCAGTTCGGCAAAATCATTGAACGCGTCTAGCGCGGCCCCTGCATCCCTTTCGGAGGGCTCGGAGGGGAGAATGCGGTTGAAAATGCTCTGGTTTCGGTTGTAGTTGACGATACCTTTCATATAGTAGGCGTAGTCAACCAAGGGGCTTTGGGGATTTAGTTTGATAAAGCGGTCAGCCGCCGTGATCGCCGAGTCCGGCTCGCCATTCTTATAGTGGGCATAGATGATGTCGAGCTGCGACTGGGTTGCATAGCGGCCGAAGGGAAAACGGGCCTGCAGCGCATTATAGTTTTTGATCGCCTCTTCGTAGTCCCCGTCCGTCAATGCGCCCTTTGCTTCGGAATAGAATTGGCTGGCACTCCAGTTTTTCGTGAGATCAATCTGGTCCGGCATGGAACAGCTGCTCAGCAGCAGGGCGAGGAGGGCGGTGATCAGGAACTTCCAGTGCATGATGTATCGATACAAGTGATTTGTAAGACGCTGCAGTATAACGGAATGCCGCGCTTCGGCATAACCCGCCAATCGCACCACATCAGGGTCGGCCAAACAAAGGATTTTGTAAAACTGCGATCTCAATGTGACAATACGGATCACCTATGTCGGACGCCAATCCCATTGACAAAGTTCCAGCCCGCTCAGTGGTGATCCCCGCGGAATGCGCGGGCAGCCGCCTCGACCAGGTACTTTCCGATCAGTTTCCCGAATACTCACGCAGCCGCCTGCAGCAGTGGATCAAGCTGGGCCTGGTTGAGCTGGATGGCGCTCCCTGCAAGGCGAAGCAACGGATCCACGGCGGCGAGCGGATCAACCTCCGCCCCCTACCCCAGGAGGAGGTCGATGACGAGGCCCAGGCGATCGATCTGGACATTCTTTACGAGGATGAACAGCTGCTGGTGATCAACAAACCGCCGGGATTGGTGATGCATCCCGCCGCGGGGAATCCGGACGGAACCCTGCTGAACGGCCTGCTCAACCACCACCGGCCGCTGCAGCAGATTCCCAGGGCAGGGATCGTGCATCGACTCGACAAGGAGACCAGCGGACTGCTGGTGGTGGCGAAGACCCTGCAAGCCCAGCACGCACTGGTTGAACAGTTGCAGGCGCGGCGGGTAAAGCGGGAGTATCTGGCAATCGTGCAGGGTCAGATGATCGCCGGGGGCACGGTGGATGCCCCCATCGGCCGGCATCCGGTCAACCGCCTGCGGATGGCGGTCAATGAGGCGGGCAAGCAGGCGATCACCCACTATCGGATCGAGCAGCGCTTCCCTGCCCATACCCTGCTGCGGGTCAGGCTGGAGACCGGCCGAACCCATCAGATACGGGTCCATATGCACCACATACGCCATCCCCTGTTGGGCGATCCCCTCTACGGAGGACGCCTGAAACTCCCCCCGGACATCGGCGATGGGTTGCGATCGGCACTGCAGAACTTCAGGCGCCAGGCGTTGCATGCCGCCCGCCTCGAGCTGCTCCACCCGGAGAGCGGGGAGCTGGTTTCCTGGGAGGCGCCGCTGCCGCTCGACATGCGTCGTCTGATCGACCTTCTGGCCGGGGATGCGAAGGCATGATCAGCCTGCTGTGGCCTGCCTGGCCGGCGCCTGGCAACGTGCGGGCGGTGGTGACGACCCGGCAGGGCGGTTGCAGTGCTGAACCGTTCGCCAGCCTGAACCTGGCTGATCACGTGGGTGATGACCCGGCCCGCGTGGCACAAAACAGGGCGTTGATCGCCCGCGAATGCGGCTTGCCCAAGGGGCCGTTCTGGCTCGAGCAGGTGCATGGCACCCGGGTGGTCTCCCCGCAGAGCGCCGGTCCGGGATGTCGGGCCGATGCGGTCTATAGCGACCTACCCGGGGTGGTCTGCGCGGTGCTCACCGCCGACTGCCTGCCGCTGCTGATAACCGATCGAATGGGAAGAGAGGTTTGTGCGGTGCACGCGGGGTGGCGGGGATTGGCCGCGGGGGTGATCGAAAACGCCGTGCGGCGTTTCAGTAGTCCCGCGGGCGAGCTGTTGGCCTGGCTTGGACCGGCAATCGGGCCGGCCGCATTTGAGGTCGGCGCCGAAGTCCGGGATGCTTTTATCGAACATCGCTTGGAGAGTGGCCGGCTTTTCACCCCCAACCGACCGGACCATTGGCTGGCCGATCTCTACGGATTGGCGCGGATGCGCCTCGCGGATACCGGTGTCGGTTTTGTCTGTGGCGGTGATTACTGTACCTTGACCCAGGATGAGCTCTTTTTCTCCTACCGGCGCGATGGCGTGACTGGACGCATGGCTGCGATGATCTGGTTTGAGTAACGTGCCACAGCGCCTCTCTCTGGACGAACAGCGGGCGCTCATTTACCCTGAATGCGAAAATCCCGATACCTATTTGAGGAGTGATAATGAATTGGCAGATGTTGACCCTGGTGGGTGAAGACCAACCGGGAATAGTTGCCCGGGTGACCGATGCACTGTATCGCGGCGGCTGTACCCTGGGCGAGACTTCAATGATCCGCCTGGGTGGCAATTTCACCATCATGATGATGGTGGATGGGGGACAGAGTGAACAGGCGCTGGCGTCCATGATTGCCCCCGTGGCCGATCAACTGCAGCTTAAATTTCACCTCGATCCCATGCATGGTGGACTGCACCGACATCGGGTACCCAACTACCAGGTCAGGGTCAATGGCGCCGACAGGGCCGGTATCGTGGCCAAAGTGACCGGTGCGCTTGCCGAATGCGGCTTCAATATCCTCGAGTTGGCTTCAGATGTGGTAGGCGATTCGGCCAAGCCTGTCTACATCATGACCATCCAGGGGTATGCGGAAGCGGAGATAGAACGACTTGAAGCGGCGCTTAAGCCCCTCGCGGCGGAAGAGATCGATGTCCATGTTTCGGCAATTGAAACCCTGATCGGCTGACCCATGGCGATGTTGGAAATCTTGCAACTGCCGGATCCTAGACTCAAGGAGGTGGCTGAGGAGGTGACCCGTTTCGACGAGGAGCTCAAGGCCTTCATCGCCGATCTCGAGGAGACGAGGCAGGCGGGGCCTGCCGCTGTCGGTATCGCGGCACCCCAGGTGGGGAGGTCGCAACGCATCGTGATCCTGGATTGCTCAAAGACGAAAAAGCCGGTGGAGAACCACGGCCACCTGATTCTGGTCAATCCGGAGATCATCGAATGGGACGGCTTCGAGCTCGGACGTGAAGGTTGTCTTTCGGTGCCGGATTACACCGGGAATGTGATACGCGCGGAACGCATCAAGGTCCGTTCCCAGGATCCCCAGGGTGAAAATCACGAGTTTGAGATGGTGGGTTTCGAAGCACGGGCCCTGCAGCATGAGGTGGACCACCTCGACGGCATACTCTTCATCGATCGACTGGTGAGCCGTCGCACCGATCTGTTTCAACGCAAGGTCTATCAGAAGGGCAGTAAAAAGAGAGACGCTTAGTACATCGGTTGAGTTGGACGGCCTGTAGCGGGGCGAGTCAACGGATCGCTTTTAGTATTAACCGCAAATAGATGCGAATCACCGCAAACTATCGCAAAGGATATGATTATACGCTTGGAAATCAAAAAACATTCCATTGCAGCAAACTGATAGTTGCATTGAGATTGGACTACGTATTGCCTCATAAGCGATTCATTGAACGGATTCTGTATTCGCTGCAATCAATTTGCGCTTAATTGCGGTGATTCGCGGCTTGATTTTCGAGTTTGCCGCCTGCGTGCAAACCAGAACGGAAAAAGAAACCACTTTAGCATTGAATACATCTATCCTGATCCTATTGCTGGTCCTCTCGGTCTTGGTCCTGGCATTACTGAACAGGCACTGCCGCGAGGCGCAGCGGGCCGACTGGGGCGCATCCTGGCTCAACTGGCTGGATGGATTCAATCGCCTCTACTGCCGGATCTACCACCGCCTGCCGCAAGTGGACATACCGCTGCCTGAAACCGGGGGAGCGATCGTGGTGGCGAATCACATCTCCGGGCTCGATCCATTGCTGATGCTGGCATCGAGCAGCCGGCCTCTGCGCTTTATCATCGCCCGGGAACAGTTTGAGCGCTTTGGCCTGCAGTGGCTGTTCCGTGCCGTGGGCTGCATCCCGGTAGATCGGGAGAATTCACCGGAAAAGGCGATGCGTCAGGCGATCAAGGCACTTCGTGACGGCGAGATCATCGCGCTCTTTCCCCATGGCAAGATCCATCTCGACAGCGATCCACCGCGCAAGATCAAGGCCGGCGCCTCACGCCTGGCATCACTTACAGGCAGCCCCCTGATCCCTCTGCGCATCAGTGGAGTGAGTGGTCAAGGCGGTGTCATGCTCCCGGTTTTCCTCCGTGGTCATGCCCGGATCAAGCTGCTCCCCGTGATTGAGGCGGGTGACCGATCGCCGGATAGGTTGAATCAGTTGATTCAACAGACATTGGATCGCATCCCCGGCAATGAAGATCTGGCCACCTGAATACGCAGCAAGTATGATTGTGCGTTGTTGTTGAGTAGGGTCTCCAAAGGTCTAACAATGAAAGTTACTGTTTTTGGTTCAGGGTATGTCGGTTTGGTTACAGGGGCTTGTCTGGCCGAGGTCGGAAACGATGTTATCTGCATGGATGTGGATGAGCAGAAGATAGCGATGCTCAAGCAAGGCGGGATTCCAATCTACGAACCCGGCCTTGAAGCCATGGTGGAGCGCAATGCCAAGGCGGGCAGACTGAATTTCACCACCGACGCCGCTGAAGCCGTGGCCCACGGCCTGTTCCAATTCATCGCGGTCGGCACCCCGCCTGACGAAGATGGATCCGCCGACCTGCAGTATGTCCTCGCGGTGGCCGGTTCGATCGCGGAGCACATGGATGACTATCGCATTATCGTGGACAAATCCACCGTGCCCGTGGGTACCGCGGACAAAGTGAAGGCGCGCATCAATGAAACCCTGAGTGAGCAGGGAAAACAGCTTGAGTTCGACGTCGTTTCCAATCCGGAATTTCTCAAGGAGGGTGCCGCGCTCGATGATTTCATGAAACCCGACAGGATCATCATCGGTACCGACAACCCAAGGACTACCGAACTGCTGCGAGCGCTCTATACGCCTTTCAACAGAAATCACGATCGCCTGATTGCCATGGATGTCCGCTCCGCCGAACTGACCAAGTATGCCGCCAACGCGATCCTGGCGACGAAGATCAGTTTTATGAACGAGCTCTCCAACCTTGCGGAGAGGTTGGGTGCCGATATCGAGCAGGTGCGCCATGGCATAGGCGCGGATACCCGCATCGGTTATGACTTCATCTATCCGGGCTGCGGTTACGGTGGTTCCTGTTTTCCGAAGGATGTCAACGCGCTGGAGCGCACCGCCCGGGAGGTGGGCTACGATGCCGAGCTGTTGACCGCGGTGGAAGCGGTCAACTATCGCCAGAAACGGGTATTGTTCAGCAAGATCAGCCGCCACTTCTCGGGTGATCTGGCAGGAAAGACCTTTGCTCTCTGGGGGCTCTCATTCAAACCCAACACCGACGATATGCGGGAGGCCTCCAGCCGGGTGCTGATGGAGGCCCTGTGGGATGCCGGGGGCACGATACGGGTCTACGATCCGGAGGCGATGGATGAGTGTCGCCGCATCTATGGCGAGCGTGAGGATCTTGTCTACTGCGAGGACCAGGAGAGTACCCTCCGGGGCGCCGATGCCCTGGTGGTGGTCACCGAGTGGCAGGTCTTCCGCAGTCCCGATTTCGACGAGATCAAGCTGGCGCTCAGTGAGCCGGTGATCTTCGACGGCCGCAATATCTACGATCCCAAGCGCCTCAAAGAGACGGGCTTCAGCTACTATGCCATCGGCCGCGGCGACTGACTGTCCCACAAGTGCAGGGAGACAGAAGCGGGCTGCCACTGGCAGGATACGGATATAAGTTCGCAAATGAACGCAAATATGGGACGTTTTCGTCTTGCGTTGATCGCTGTGAACATCCCGGGCCGTGTTGCCGAACGCCCTTCTCCAGTCGCGTGACGGGGTGAGGGGAGTCAGCAACACTGACTGAAATGAACGCTGAACAGGGTCTTGTTTGGCCTCGCCAAACCACACCGTCAATCCCCATGAGGCCGCCATGGCTGGGTAAAGTAAACACCTCTCCTGTCGCTACTAGATAAGGAAATCCTCACCCCAGGCAAACGGTCTCAGTGATACATCCCGATCCCTATATCAAGCTGGTCACGGAACTTGGTGATATGCGCCAGGTTCTGGCCTTGCAGGATATACAGAGTGACCGGGGGATTACCCTGGTGAAGCGGGGTGAAGCGGTGGACAGCTCGAAATATGATCGCCTGGCGAGTCACAAGCTGCGCCGACCGTTGGACTATTCCCTGGCTGTTGAGGAGAGGGTGACGGCGGAAAGGCTGATGCTCGATGGCAAGGGCTTGCTAAAGGATGAGCCGGAACTAAGAGAGGCCATAGACAAGCGTTTTATCCAGCGGGATCTGCTGACGCCCCTGGGAACAGTTCCCCTCGAGCCGCAGATGGCGTTCAGATTGACGGTTTGCCGGGAACGCTGCGTCGAGCGCTACCACCACATGATGCGGGTTGCCTTGATTGCGCTCTATGTCGCCTCCCGCCTCAGGTGGCAGGCTGACGATAGGCAGGAGCTGGCAACGGCCGCGCTTTTTCTCGATCTTGGCGAGATGCATCTGGAGCCCTCGATCTATGCCAGTCGGCAGCCGTTATCCATGGCGCAGCATCGCCAGATCTACTCTCATCCGGAAATTGCCTATCGCTTCCTGAAGATGTTTCCAAGCTACCATCCCCGAATCAGCAAGGTGGTGTATCAACACCACGAACGGCTTGACGGCAGCGGTTATCCCAGGGGGTTGTCAGGTGATGAAGTCATTCCCGCCGCCAGGGTGCTTGGGGCGGCCGAGCTGTTGACAGCGATCCGGCTGGAACGCAAAAGCAGCAATATCAGCCTCTTCTCCACAGCGGAAGTGTTGAAGTTCAATAGCGAACGCTTTGGCCGGGATATCATGGTACCCTTGATCGAAGCGGCTCAGCGTGTCGATGAGGCAAAGGATAGATCGTCAACGACGGCCAGCGTCAACAAAACCATCCTGCAGGCACGTATGAAGCTGCTGAACGATATCTTGCAGGGTGCGGATGCGATCGACGTGACGGGTAACGACGAAATGGCGATGTTTATCGTGGAACAGCTGAAACGCCTGACCGGAATGGCCAAGCGTTGTGGATTCGATCTGCGTGCCCCGGTCAAGCTGATCAACATCATCGGCGATGAAGAACGGGCGCTCTCGGAACTCGATGCCTTGGTCAGAGAGATGATCTACCTGGTGCAGAGTACCGCCAGAGAGGCGCTTAGGCGTTGGGTCAACGATGGCGTGCCGGAACAGGAGCAGCAACCGCTCACGAAATGGCTGCGGCATACCGATCTGGCACTCCACAGTGCAGGTTTTCTCTCCCACTGACCGGGTGGCCGCCGAATTTACTGGGTGTTTTACTCTGATCTCTGCCCTAAGGAGTGATGGCGTGTGTCTGTTTCGGATTTGAAAACACCCGGGTTTTTGGTCCTGGTTCTGGTCGGCACGGCAACAATTCTGCTGGGAACCCAGCTGCCGGGGGACAGTCGCCTGATGTTATCGCTTCAGGACTCCGGCCATTTTCTGATCTTCACCCTGCTGATGCTGGCCCTGTTGTGGCCATATAGAAACTCGCGAAAGCCACCTGTCTGGCCAATGATATCGCTCGTTTTACTGTTCGGCCTTCTGGTGGAGCTGGTGCAATCCCTTATCGGCCGTCAACCCAGCCTGTATGACCTGTTGATGAATCTTTTGGGTGTTGCCGCCGGCGGCATTCTGTTTTTTGGATTGATCAAACGCGCCATCTCTCCAGGTCTCAGCCTGGCCGCTGCAGCACTCCTCGCCCTGGCTGCATTCTCCCTGCCCATCTATTGGTTGATCGTCTATCAGGCGAGGGCGGCTGATTTCCCTCATCTGATCAATACGGAGAGCGCTATCAGCAGCGCTTTGATAAAGGGCAGCAGGGGTGGTGTGATTCGCCGCATCGCCGTGGAGGAAGACTGGCGGATACCGCTGGAACTCGGTAACAAATCCTGTCTCTACGTTTCGCTGCAGGAGGGTCGCTGGCCGGGTGTTTCCCTGTTCGAGCCGAGCCCGGACTGGGGTGGCTACGATGTCCTGGTATTGGCCATCTATTCCGACCAGGCGGTTGAACTACCGTTGACCCTGCGGATCAATGATCAGAACCACAATAAACTGCCCAATGACCGATACAATCGCCGTTTTACGCTGCATCCCGGAATCAACCGTATCAGCGTTCCGCTGGAGGAGGTTGAGGATGCCCCTGAGGGACGCGAAATGGATCTGTCGGCCATCTCAAGGCTGATGCTCTATACGTCACCGGACTATACCGGCAACGGCTTTTGTCTGTTGTCGATGGCGTTGAACTAGCGTGCCGATACAATTCGCCAGGATTCCATAATCCTGCAAGGATGGCGGTTGATTGGTCGGGGTGAGAGGATTTGAACCTCCGGCCCCTGCCTCCCGAAGACAGTGCTCTACCAGGCTGAGCTACACCCCGAATGCAAGAACCTCAGCGGAGCCAGGAGTTTACAGTAGGTCCCTTCAGCAAGCAACAACAGGAAATCCTGAGCTACATCCATTTTTTACCCGTTTGCTGACTGCTAAAATTGTTTAATAAACCCTGTGACGGCTTCGTGTTACTCTTCAGGGAAAGGGATATGCTGGCGCCCGACTCTTCGCTACTGTTCAACAAAATAATGAGAGGGGGATGTGGAATGAAAACGACACACACGCATTTGGCTGGAGGAGTGCTGATCATCATTGGGATGTCGCTACCCATTGCCGGAGCCTTGGCCCAGGGTGGCTACATGCCTTACGGCTATGGACAGGGATATGCACCGCCCGGTCCTTATCAGATGCCGGTTATGCCGCCTCATCCCGCCTACGGCGGATACGGTGGCGCACCTGGCTATGGATACGGACCCTACCGGCAACCGTTCGGCGGTTACCGCTATACTCCGCCGCCGAACTACGAAGGCCCGCCGGAACCGAGCAGGCAGGCGACTCGCGGAATGCAGGATATGAGCGGCATGGAAGGGATGTCGGGTATGGATGGCATGCCCGGTCCGCAGGGTAAGAGGGATTTGACGGACTTGTCTGGTATGGAGGGTATGAGTGGCATGGAGGGTAAGTCGGGTATGGGCGGCATGGCTGGCCCGCAGGGTGAGCGCGACAGGGAGGGCATGTCAGGCATGCAGGGAATGTCTGACATGCAGGGAATGTCTGGAATGCAGGGAATGTCTGGAATGCAGGGAGCCCGGGCCTTGCCTGCCGTGCCGCTATTAAGGGGCGTCACCGGTACTTACAAGGTCTCCCCTTCCGGAGAGATTCTCCTTTTCCCCATAGCGTCAGAATCGACCGCGGCCCCTGCAGCGAAGGATTCCACTGAGGCGGAAATCCGATAATCCCTTCTTAAACGCCAAGGGTAGCCGCTCCGCTACCCTTGAGTTCCCTGGCTTCTCAGATCACTTCTATCTCGGCTTCCTTGTAGTAGCGTTCGCCATTCTGTCCACTCCAAATGAAACGAAAGCGCCCGCTGTTGTTAACCCTTACAAAGAACGAGAGATAAGGATTGCCCGAGGTTCCCGAGTCGAATTCGGCCTTGAACACTTCTGCCCCGCCGAATTCGCAGGAGAACTCCCCGATCAGATCCTTGGGTACAATCTCGCCATCCTGCCGGCGTCGCCAGCCAGACTCCATCGGATGATTGAGCTTGGTCATCACCCGGATCACTTCCCCCTGCTTTGCCGTTCGGGGAACTTTTACATGTACCCGTTCGTTCATCCGCAACCTCCCGCACCGCCGGTGATCTTACTCCGCCCTTTGCCCAGATAGACGCTGCCATCACTCATTTCTGCCGCCACGACTACCACCTGGGTCTTAAGCAGACGGATGCGCGTGGAAACCTGGGCCTTGCCATTGGCGGGGCTGAGGTGGAACGAGGCAACCTCCGGGGTTGGATTGCGTTCGGCTACCACGTGAATTGCCCTGACGTAATCCTGTTCATTCATGGGGCTGTCCACTGAAATTCGGATGGGCACGAAGCGACCCTGGTCGGTTACCTTGGGCAGGGTGATGCTGATTCGCCCTTTTTGCGGTTTGACACCGCCTGTCAATTCCGCCAGACGCTTCTTTGCATCACGCGGTCCAGCCTGGGCGGAACCGACCAGGCCTCCGAGTGGAAATCCCGCGGCCGCCCAGGCGCCGCAGATCAGCAATAGTTGACGACGGTTTAACATGGTTCACCTCCGATTCCGCTGCAGTGGTCAGCCATCGACACTATCCCTATCCTGTTGTTGCTCCCGTACCGCTTCAACCTCCTCCCAACCGGTCAGCATGGCTTTGATGTGGGCCATTACGGTATGTCCAGTCGTGGTCAGGTAGACGTGGCCGATAAAGAATATTGCCAGCAGATAGGCGGCGAGGGTGTGCACCAAGGCGACCATGCCCAGCTCCAGGGCACCCAGGCCCCATTGGCTCCAGTCGTTATAGAACAGATAGAGCAGTCCGGATATCCACACCATCGGCGCCAGTACCAGCTTGAACAGCAGGTAGGCGAGGCGTTGCAGCGGGTTGTGCTTGTGCAGCTTGGTGGCGCGGAAGGGATGAGGCTGGTTCCTGAAGATATCCACCGAGTAGTAACGCGCCACCGCGACTACCTTCTCCGTGGTCGGAATATACTGGCGCCATTCGCCGGTGGTGATGTGCCAGAAGATGGCAAACACCCAGAGACCGATCAGCGTCCAGGCAGCCAGCGTGTGCAGGTTCATCGCCTGCTCGGTACCAAACAGCGTGTAGATGCCGTGAATTTCAAAGCCGGTGATCAACATGAACAGGATCAATATCGCCTGGGCCCAGTGCCAGAAGCGCTCGAAGCGCTTGAAGATATAGATCTTCTCCTGCGGATGGGTCAGGTTACTTTCACCCTTGGGACGCAGCAGGAAACGTACGCCGCCGTGCAGCAAGACACCGGCCAGGGTCAACAGCAACAGGATCATGGCGATTCTGTCCATCCAGGCATTGCCGTGCTGACCGGGGATATAGATGCCGTCGATATTACCCAGCAGGCCCTCTTTGCTATGGCACTCGGCGCACTCAAGCGCTTCCTCTGCCGGTGCCACCATGTGGGTGATCGGCCACAGCATCTCCGTGGTGACGAAGTCGTAGTTGCCGCTGTAGGGCCGGTTTACCGCCTTCATGCCGAGATCGATCGATTGTTCCCAGTTGAAGGTTTTCCAATAGCCCTTATCAGTCGTGGTCAGTGGCGCCACCAGGGTTTTGTATTCGCTGTCGTAAGGCTGTTTGCCTCGCATCACCTTGACCGGCCAGATACGGGTGTCCGGGGAGCCGGCATCCCCCAAAAACCTGTTGATCGAAACGATGGCAGCCGGATCGATTTTATCTTCGATCAAGGTATACAGCACGGTTCCATTAAACCAGCGGTACTCCGGCCGGGTCTGCATCTCCCAGGTGAAGTCGCCTTTTTTCGAGTTATAGATCTCGAAACCCATGGCATCTTCAGTACCGAAGGGCTTCCCCTCCTGGTTCATCTTCCCCGCCTGGGACCAGTCCCACCAGAGCTTGGAACCGTAATCGCCCCGCGAATAGCGCGGTATATGGCAGGTCTGACAGGCAATCCTGTCGCTATGGTCGTTGAGTTTCTCCTGCCCTGTATGGGGGCTGGCGTCGTGGCAGGCGCGGCAGCTTGCGCGTCCCTTCTCCTCCCTGCCGGGTATCCTGATCCGCTGATTATCTGCGGCATTGGGTCTATAGCGGCTGCCTGCCAGCTCGTGCTGGTCGCCCTGGTGGCAGGTGGAGCAGGAGAAGTTGAGTCCTTCGGCATCCATGTGCACGTCGACAAAGTAGTCAGGTGCCACGAGGGTCGGGTCGATGTCGCCATGTTTCACCGCCTTGGCGCCGCCGCCGGCGAAATGACAGCTGCCACAGCTACGCCGGCTGGTGGGGCCGACGTTCTGCGCGAACTTCTCGAGCTTGGGTCTTCTTTTGCCCGGATTGCGCAGCTGCTCTCTGGAGTAGAGGCCGGTGGTATCGTGACAGACCAGGCAGTCGACAGCCTCTTCGGAAGTGAAGTCGAAGCTGTCGTCTTTCCAGCCGTAACTGATGTGACAGGCGGAACAGGCGGCAATGTTGGGGCCGGCAGCGATGCAGAAGTTATTCAGGACATGCTTCTTGCCCAGTTTCTGTCCGGTTGCCGGATTGTCGTACTCCCATCGCCAGTGCTTCGATCTATGGATCTGCTTGGCGGCGTTGGTATGGCACTCGAGGCAGGCCCGGGTGACTTCCGGTCCTGTCTTGAACTTAGTCTTTAGCTGTTCGAACTTGCCGTGGTCCGCGGTTGAATCCGGTGCCGGCGTTGCGCCTGCACGCGGGGTGGATATCAGGGCCAATCCCAGCACCAGCAAGATTGCGGTGGCCCTGATCTGACGTTTGGTAAATGTATTCTGCAGAGGATGCATGACGATGCCACCAGCTGGTTCATCGGCGGGGGGCAGGTCATGCCCCCCGGTGAAATACTTCTGGATCCAAGGGTCGTCCTGTCTAGTCAGGCGGCGTTGCTTTCGGCACACTGCCGTCCGGATTGAAGGCGACGTTGGCATCGAGGAAGTAGATCTTCAGATCCTCACGCTTCATCCTCACGAGGTCATAGGCCTCGCCGCTGCGCGCGCCGGTGGAGCAGAAGAAGACGATGGGCTTGTCCGTCGGCAGTTTATCGACGTTATCCTCCACTTCATCCACGGTCATGATGACTGCCTTGCCAAAGGTGCCGTCCGACTCCACCTCTTCCGGATCGCGTACGTCATACCAGTGGAAATCGTCTGGGTTGTCGGTTGCCAGCCTATTGAACGAGGCGATGCTGATGGTCCCCTCGTCTTCTCCCTCTTCGATTTTCAGCGCTGCTGCAGGCTTGGCTTTTGCCGTCATTTCAACGGTTTCACCATAGGCCTTCTTCCAGGCCGGGAAACCGGCCTGAAACAGACGCACCTTGGTATAACCCAAGGCAATGGCCTTGGCCGCGGACTTCGGACTCAACGGACATTTGTAACCACCACAGTAGAAGATCAACGGCGTATTTTTGTCCGCAGGCAGCGTATCGACCATTTCATCGAACTGCCGTGCGGGGATGTTGATGGCCCCGGGCAGGTGACCTTTTTTGAATTTTCTCGCCGGCCGCGCATCGACGATGGACGCTCCCTTGTTTTTGTCGATCAGCTTTTTCACGTGCTCTGCGCTGACCCCCGGAGGCAGGCTGCCGTTTTTGACCCAGTCGGGATAACCTGCCGCGTAGACCTTGACGTTGGTATATCCCAGCGCTTCGGCCTTGACTGCCGACTTGTGGCTCAATGGGCATTTCAGGCCGCCGCAATAGAAGATCAACAGGTTGGATTTGTTCTGCGGCAGCAGATGGGTCATCTTGTCGAACTGGCTGTTGGAGATATTGATCGCCGGAACGATATGACCCTTGTTGTACTTTCTCGCCGGTCTGGAGTCGACAATCAGCACCTCTTTCTTCGGCGGTATCGTTGCGTACTGGCCGACAAAGCCGGCATCGACGACCTCGTTGAACCACCAGTCGGGTTTTCCCTTGGCCTGGTCGGCGGCGAAAACTGGAAGGATTACAAATGTGGAGATTGCCGTGAAAACAATCCCTAGTACAAGGCGTTTCATCGTGCTTCCTCGCTTTGGTTTCAATGATATAAAAACCTACCCATCGGGTTGGTTTGACGTTGAGAGAAACGCTTCAAATTTAATTATTTAGATACGGCGTCGAGGCTTTCTCTCATCCACCTAATTATTAAAATACGCATGTTCATTTATTTTGTTGACGGTGGTCAGTTCTAGTACCGATCCACAACAATCGTTGCCCCTATTAGCCTGCTTCGTTGATTTCGATCAACTGGCAAGCGGGTTAGGCAGTGGGAGAAGAAAAGGTGGATCAGTTTCGCTGCCGACAACAGAAATTGTAGTCATAAAAACGGAAACAGCTAAGGGATTCAATTGGCCCTGGCGACCGAGAAATCCGCCAAGTCGGAGAGTGCCCGGCGATAGGGGGTATCGGGCAGCCGTTCGAGGGCGCGCTTCGCCTCTTCCGCCTCCGCCTGGGCGAGCTTTTGGGTGTAGGCGATGGCGTCGCTGTCGGCGATCGCCTGCATGACGAAGTCGATCTCTTCCAGGCCGCCGTTTTCGATTATCCCGGCCAGATGCTGGCGCAGTGCCGGATCGGCGCTCTTCATGGCCTGGATCAGCGGCAGGGTCGGTTTGCCCTCCGCCAGGTCGTCGCCGATATTCTTGCCGATCTCCACGTTGCTCGAGTTGTAATCGAGGGCGTCGTCAACCAGCTGGAAGGCGATGCCCAGGTGGAGTCCGTAGTCCGCCAGGGCGAGCTGCTGCGCCTCGTCGACCCCGGCGATGATACCGCCGAGACGGGCGCCGGCCTCGAACAGGGTGGCGGTCTTGCGCTTGATAACCTCCATGTACTCCGCCTCACTGGTATCGGGATTGTGCACGTTGAGCAGCTGCAGCACCTCACCCTCGGCGATACGGTTGGTGGCGTGGGAGAGGATATCCATCACCGGCATCTTCCCCACCTCGACCATCATTTCAAAGGAGCGGGAGTAGAGGAAGTCACCCACCAGTACGCTCGCCTCGTTGCCCCAGACCGCATTCGCCGTCTCCCGGTTGCGCCGCAGGTCAGAACCGTCGACCACGTCGTCATGGAGCAGTGTCGCGGTATGGATGAACTCGATGATCGCCGCCAGGTCGGTGTGCTTTTCACCCTCGTAGCTGCAGGCGCGGGCGGCCAACAGCACGATCATCGGGCGCAGACGCTTGCCGCCGCTATGGACGATATAGGCGCCGATCTGGTTGATCAGTACCACGTCCGATTGCAGTTGCCGGATAATGAGTTTGTCGACAGCTTCCATGTCGTCGCCGATGAGTTCGCGAATTGTTGTTATGTCCATAGGCCGTCAAGACTCGCACAAAGTTGACGAATGCTAGGAGGGGTGCAACTGAGTGTCAAGCGGCTTATTGCCTGTCAATGCTGACAAGTCGGGCAGTAGAACGTGGAGCGCTGGGCAAGGGTCTTGTTGCGAATGGGGTTGCCGCAGCCCGGGCAGGGCTCTCCCGCCCGGCCGTAGACCCGCAGCGATTGCGCGAAGTAGCCCGGTTTGCCGTCCCCGTTGAGAAAGTCGCGCAGGGTGGTGCCGCCCTGGGTGACCGCCTCGGCGAGGACCTCGCGTATCTCCTCCGCGAGGGTGCGATAGCGTTGGATCGAGATCCGGTTGCAGGGACGGGTGGGATGGATGGCGGCGCGAAAGAGGGACTCGCAGGCGTAGATATTGCCGACACCGACAACGGTTTTACCGTCCATGATCAGCTGCTTGATCGAGGAGCGACGATTTTTGCCGCAGTCATGGAGATAGTCGCCGTCAAACGCTTCATCGAGGGGTTCCGGACCGAGAGCGGCGAGCAGGGGGTGATCCGTCACCGCCTGTCCGGTCCAGAGCACCGCGCCGAAACGCCGCGGATCGCGCAGTCTGAGCTGACTGCCGTTGCTCAGCTGCAGCTCGAAATGGTCGTGTTTTTGCACCGCCGCATCGGCTTCAACGATCCGCAGGCTGCCCGACATCCCCAGGTGCATGATCAGGGTGCCGTGATGAAAGACCAGCAGCAGGTATTTACCCCGCCTCGCTACCGATAGCAGCTTTCTGCCCTTCAGCAGCTGTGGCAGATCGTCTGGTATGGGCCAGCGCAAACGGGGTTGACGGATCACCACCCGGCGTATCCGCTGTCCGCTGATGTGGGGGGCTATCCCGCGACGGGTGGTTTCGACCTCCGGCAGTTCAGGCATGCTCAGGGCCGCCCTGCGGTTTCGGCCAGCCAGGCTTCCGGCGGTGCGACGAGATGGTGGTAAAAGCCGTCGGCGATAAGGTGTACCTCCCCCAGGTAATGGACATATCGCCAGCCGTTGAGCGGGTCGTTGTCGCCGAACTTCAGGATCGAGTCGTCAAGCCTCATCACCAGGGGGGCGGGTGCCAAACCGTAGGGCTGAAGATCATCGGGAGCCGGGAACCGACGCAGGCTGGGGGTCCGGCAGATCTTCAGCAGTTGCCTAACCCGAGACTGATCGGCGGCCTGGCTGCCGCTCAACCACCGGTCTTGGGAACGCGCCAAGGCGATCTCCCGCCCCTGCAGATCGTTGATTCTGATTCGGGAGATCTGTTGCGGATCGAGCCGGGTGAGGGGGGGCAGGGCGTCGGGTTGAGACCACCAGAGCAGCAGGCCCAGGAGGCCGATGAATGGGATCAACAGCAGGTTTGCCGCGACTCTTTTTTTTATCGTCAGGCCCGATTCCGCCGCCAGGCGATGATGGCGCCGGTGGCGAGCAGCAACAGCGGGACAACGATCAGGGAACCGAGGCCGATAGCGCCGATAGCCAATTTCGAAAGGCGGAGCTCGCGGTCGCTGGCCTGTGGCGCGGCAATGCCGACCATCTGGTCATCACCCACCAGCCAGCGGGAGAGGGAGAGGCCGAGATCGAGATTGCCGGCATTGTTGAGGTAGCTGTTGGCAAGAAAGTCACCGTCACCGATCACCATGATCCGCTGCTGCCTGCCGTTGTGCTCCCGGCTGAGGGCAATGCCGATGTCGAGTGGTCCCGCCTCTTCGCCGGCCAGTGGATTACGCTCGATCTCTCCACTCAATGGCCCGGTCTCGTTCCAACTTTTGTCCAGTGTCCGCAGCAGCGGGGTTAGCTGCCAACCCTGCTGTTCAGAGGCGCTGAGTGCGGCGGACTGGGGAAACAGGGTCAGCAGGTTGAATCCCTTGGTGGCGTCGTGATCGGAATATTTGGGGACCACGGCGACGGCGGGATTATCTATTCCCAGTGCCTTTGCATTGGCGTCCACGATCGTGCCGGGTAGTTGTTCGATCGCGAACAGCTGCTGCATCAGGTCCCCCAGGATCCAGTTATCCGGGTCGCTCAGCAGCAGCAGGTTGCCGCCCCTGGCGATATAATCGGACAGCCGTTCGACCTCCACCGACAGCAAGGGGCGCAGGGGTGAGGCGATTATCAGCAGCGCCGTGTTGTCGGGCGGTGCCGGGGTGGTGGCCAGGTCGAGCCCCGCAATATGGTAACCCTGCTGCTTGAGGGACTTGCCGAAATCCCCAAGGTCATGGTTGGCCCTGCCGCTGAGTTCGCGTTCGCCATGGCCTGTCAGTCCCGCTATCCAGTGGGTGTTGTCCCGACTCAGACGCAGGATGGCGTTGGTGAACTGCTCTTCATCCACTTTCTGGATCCGCTCTTCCCGCTGCCCATAGCTCAACAGGATCTCACCGGAGAGGCTGATGCCCTGGCGGCGAGTCTCGTCCGGACGACGGAGCGGATCGATGAAAATCAGGTCGATGTTTGACTTATGGTGTTGATAGCGGGCCACGAATCGCCCGATTCGGTCGCGCAGCTTGGTCGTTTCACCCACATAGGCCGTCACCGTCAGCGCTCCCGGCACACGCTTAAGGATATCGATGCTGACCGGGTTGAGGCTGTTGCTGCCGCGTCGGGTCCAGTCCCATTGCGCGTCAAACCGACTGCTCAACCAGGCCAGCAATACCACCATGATCACCATCAGGAAGTGAAACAGCAGGTCGTTGAGACGGGAACCGATCCAGCTAATCATCCGCTGCGCCTCTTATCCAGTCTGTAGAGGGCAAGCCCTAAGAAGAAGATCATCAGCAGCAGGAAGTAGGCCAGATCGCTGATCCGCACCAGACCGAGCTGGAGGTCGAGAAAGTGGGACGGCCAGGCCAGCCAGTGCATGAAACTGCCGCCGTCCGTGTTTTGATCGAGCAGTGAAATCAACAACAGCAGGCCATAGCTGCCGGCGGCGGCAATCCCCGGATTTTCATTGAGGGTCGAGAAATAGAGCCCGATCGCGGTGAATCCGCCGCTGAGCAGATATAGCCCGAGTGTGGCCGCCAACAGCAGCCCGTAATCGAGCTGGGTACCGATGGTGAGGCTGAGGCAGAGCAGAAACGGGATCAGGGTGAACAGCAGCTGAAATATCAGGATGCCGAAAAACTTGCCGGACAAGATAGTGAGGTTTGAGAGCGGTGCGCTGCTTAGCAGGGTGTAGCTGCCGTTGCGGAAGGCCTCGCTGAAACTGCGGATGGTGAGAATCGGCGTAGTGATCAGGATCAGCACCGAGGCGAGTCCGTAGAGCTGCAGTCCCAGGTGGTGGCTCAGCCCGAGGCTGCGGCTGGACGGCTGCATGCCGTTGAAGATCTCAAGGGTGGCGAGAAACTGCCAGCTGAGCAGGCACATACCGATTCCGAGAATGCCCCAGGCCAGCGGGGTACGCATCAAACGCCGCCACTCCATCCATGCCAGATAAGGGATCACGACGAACCTCCGGTGGTGGCCTGGATAAAGAGCTGCTCCAGATTGATCCTCTCCGCTTTCAGTTCAACCAATCCCCATCCCATGGCCACGATCTGCTGCGCCAGATCGCTTGGCTGGCAGCCAGTCTTCAGGGTGATGCGGTAGCTGTCGGTGTGCAGCTGTTCGGCGGCGGCCACCGCGCTCAGCGCAGTGATCTCCTGCAACGCCTGCTCTTGGTCCAGGGCGACCCGATAGCAGGTTTGATCGGGAGGGGTTATCTCCCCGTTATAGACAGGCTTTCCCTGCTGCAGAATGGTGACCCGGTTACAACTCGCCTCTATCTCCGGCAATATATGGCTGGAAAGGATCACTCCCCTGTATTGCGCCAGCTCCTGGATCAACTCGCGTACCTGGCGGATCTGTGCCGGGTCCAGGCCGTCCGTGGGCTCGTCGAGAATAATCACCCGGGGATTGTGGATGATCGCCTGGGCCAGGCCGAGACGCTGCTGGTAGCCTTTGGAGAGTCTGCCGATCAGACGTCTTCCTGTCTGTTCCAGACCGCATCGCCGCTTGGTCTGTGTTCTTGCCTCCTGCGCCTGGTTTCGGTTCAGGCCATGCAAATGGGCACAGTCCCAGAGAAACTCATCCACGGTTTGATCCCGATGCAGGGGAGGGCGTTCCGGGAGATAGCCGATAAACTGTTTGGCTTGGATGGGCCGTTCAAGCAGATCCTCCCCGCAGATATTGATTGTTCCTCCACTGGGCGCCAAGTCGCCGCTGAGCATGCGCAAGATGGTCGATTTACCCGCGCCGTTGGGGCCCAGCAGTCCGAGGATGTCGCCCTGCTCCAAGCTAAGGTCGATCGGCAACACCACCGCTGTGCCGCCAAACCGACGACTGAGTTGAGTTGTTGTCAAAAGTTCTGGCATCGGCACCTGCTAAACGACTTGGTTTGCATCCGGCATAGGGTGGGAAAGGCTTCCATGGCAAAGACTTGCCAAACATATCACCCTCTGTTCCCTATGCAAGACCCTGGGTTTGAACTGATCCGCAAATCATACTCGCGGTTGCGGATCCCTATACGGCTGTTGATTTAGCCGCAAATATACGCCAATCACCGCAAAATATCGCAAATGGTAAGATTTAGAATAATTTCCCATGATTTGCGTATATTTGCGGTTTGTCTTTCTGGTATCCAAATGACTGAACGATTTCAATTGGGTCTGAGCGAACAGGGCTTATATGAGGTGATTGGTTGATGAGCGAAGCTGAACGCCAGGTTGCGAAGGGCTATCTATTGGGTGTGGATACCGGGGGCACGTTCACCGACTTCGTGCTCTATCGGGCGGGCACGATGCGGATTCACAAGGTGCTGTCGACGCCCCAGGCACCTGAAGAGGCGATATTGCGGGGCATCGCGGAGCTCGGCCTGGCGAGCGATGGTCTGGTCATCGTGCATGGCTCCACTGTCGCCACCAATGCCGTCCTGGAGGGAAAGGGGGTGCATACGCTCTATATCGGCAATCGCGGTCTGCAGGATATTCTGAGCATTGGCCGCCAGGCCCGCAGAGAACTCTACAACCTACAGCCAGGGGCGCCGGTCGAGCCGGTTGCGGCCAGCGACTGCCTGCAGACCGGAGGCCGCCTCGACAGCCGGGGAGGGGTGATTGAGCCGCTGAGCGCTGAAGATCTTGAGGAGCTGAAACGACAGATTGCCCAGCGACGTCCCGAGGCCGTTGCCATCAACCTGTTGTTCAGTTATCTCGATCATCGCTTCGAAAGGGAGATCGAGGCAGCGATCCCGGAGGGGATCTTCTGTTCCCGTTCCTCCGCCGTGCTTCCGGCCAGCGGTGAATATGAGCGGGGCGTAGCCACCTGGTTGAACAGTTGGGTGGGACCGCTGGTTGCGGGTTATATCGAGCGTCTGTGCGAGCGCCTCGGCGGCGCCCGTCTTTCGGTGATGCAGAGTTCCGGGGAGGCGATCGCGGCTGGGCAGGCGGCGCGGCAGGCGGTGCGAATGCTCCTCTCAGGCCCCGCGGGGGGATTGGTCGGGGCCGGCTTTGTGGCCGCGGCATCCCAGCGCAGGCAGCTCCTGACCCTCGATATGGGCGGCACTTCGACCGATGTGGCGCTGATCGACGGCAGACCCAGGCTGACCCGGGAGGGCCATATCGGCCCCTGGCCCGTGGCCGTGCCGATGGTGGATATGCATACCATCGGTGCGGGCGGCGGCTCCCTCGCCTGGGTGGATCCAGGGGGCATGCTCCAGGTGGGGCCGGCGTCCGCCGGGGCAGACCCCGGGCCGGCCTGTTATGGACGGGGCGGCAGAGAGGTGACGGTCACCGATGCCAACCTGATTCTCGGTCGCTTGAGAAGCAGCGCCTTTCTCGGCGGCCGCATGCAGCTCGATCTGGCGGCGGCTAGGGAGGCGATGGGGCGGTTGGCGGGCGGGCTCGCGCTCTCCCTGGAGCGGGCGGCGGAGGGGGTGATCAGGGTTGCCAATGAACATATGGCCAGGGCCCTGCGGGTGATCTCCGTCGAGCGGGGGGTCGATCCCCGGGGATTTACCCTGGTCTCATTCGGCGGCGCCGGAGGCCTCCACGTCTGTGCCCTGGCTGACGCCCTGGGCATGCGCAGAGCCCTGGTGCCGGTCAATGCCGGTGTCCTCTCCGCGCTGGGTATGCTCGCCACCCGGCCGGGCCGTCAGCTGGTGCATGCCCATCTGGGGCTGCTTGAGAGGATGAGCGACAGTGAACTGGAGCAGGCTTTCACACGGCTTGCCAGGGGCGGGGTGGATGCACTTCTGGATGAGGGCTTGAACGAGGATCAGATCGAAGCCGAGTTTGCCGTGGATCTGCGTTATCTGGGGCAATCCTATACCCTCAGCGTTCCCTGGCACGGGCTCTCCCGGGCGGAAGAGGATTTTCACCGTCAGCATGAGTCGCGTTACGGCCACCGCATGCAGGCGCCGGTGGAGTTGGTGAATCTGCGCGTCGCTCTGCATGGCCCTGAGGCGGCGATTGAATTGAGTCATCCGCCAGGCGCCCGCCGGACCGAGGCTTGTGAACACTTGAGCGTCTGGGGCGTGGATTCACCCGTACCCTGCTATGAGCGGGCGCAGCTGGTCGAGGGAGACGTCGTATCGGGTCCTGCGCTGATTACCGAGATGGCATCCACCACCTGGTTGGCGCCCGGCTGGCGCTGCCGACCGGATCCTGCCGGCAACCTGCTTCTCGACAGGCCGGCGGATACCCGATAGCTCGGCGTTACCAAGCGTCACGGTTTCATCGCAGAGCAGCGGAATCCGTGCCATGCGGGCATAAAAAATCGGCTGTGACGCAGAAACGACCAGCCGATCAATGTGAAGAATATCTTTGTTAAAACAATTGGTTAGCGGTGGCGTGTGGATCTCCAGGTATTTCTAGTAGCTGGTATATTAGACAGGTGTCTAATATGCCAGCTCTTCTTAGGTACTCTCACTGTCAGCTGAGTCCGGAGTTTTGTTCTTACTTGGGACATACGGACTCACCTTCTTAATCTTCTTGCCACGCAGGTAGATCTTGGTCGTCCGGCGATCACCATGCCCTAACAACTCGGTAGCATCTTTCCCATCTTCGTCTGCATCGGTGGCAGCTTTGGCTCGTAAGTCCTTTTCCTGGAAGCGTTCTGTAAGGTTTGTTTCTTTTAGAGCCTTGTTCATCGCTTTCCTCCAGATATTACCAAATGCCGACACCTCCAAGGCAGCGGTGATAAACGGAGTACCATCAGATTTGCAGAAATAGTGTGTTGCAAATTTTGGACGGGGAAGTGCGTGGATTCTCGCAATCACTGCTCTCAGCTCGGGCACCCACACATATATACGCGGCTCTCCCGTAGAGTTTTTTGTTTTGCTTGGTCGAACGTATAGCCCTTCATCTTTTTCGTTAGCGAAAGTCAACTGCAATAAGTCCGTCTCCCGAAGTCCAGTGAGGTATTTCAGATCTACGTAGCAACTAAGCAACTCGCCACAAACGCTTGAGAATGCATCAAGCTCCCAATCTTCAACGTATCGCTCTCGTGCGCCGATCTTATGTCGAGAAACGCGAAGGCAGGGATTCCGCTCGACAATCGCAAGCTCTACTGCGTAAGTGAACATTGATGACATCACGGCAACTTCTCTATTTGCTGAAGTTTTTGCCTTTCTGCCACGGATAAGCAGATAGCGGGCAATGTCTTTTGTTACTACCTCTTCAGGATGCATGTGACCGAACGTCTTTAGAAATACCTTGGCGGACTTCTCGTATCCGCGCACAGTGGCCGGAGACAAACCTTGAGCACGATCCTGCAAGAAATCATTCCAAAGACTTTCCATGTTGTAAGAACCATTCGGTTGGATCTCAAGCTCAGCGAGTGCCCTGTACATCTCGGCCTTAGTTTTTCCCAAATTTATCCACTTGTTCTCAGGTGCCGGTGTCACATAGAAAAAAGAGCCATGCTTATGGTACACCCGCTCTGGTAACCCTTTGTTATTCTTTCTTTTCCTGCCCATTCTTAACTTCCTTCTCACCCAGCAAGTGCTGCAAAATTTGGAGTATGGCGTTTCTTGCGCTCCTGCTTCGTGAAGCCACCCAGTCTCCGTTCAACGTATGAATACATGACTCGTGGATATCCATCTGCCCCGATTTCAAACGGGTAAGAATTTTCGATCAGCCAGTTGGTTTGGCTACCCGGCCTTGCGTAGCCCGTCAGCTCTTTGATTTCATTTTTTTTCAGAAACATGCTCATATCGAACGCACTGTGATCATTAATCTACTGTTCAACACCACCGAATCCTCGGTCCCGCACCTAAGCTGGTAGCCCTTGGTATTTTTTCCAAGCAATTTATTTCTGTGAATTTCACTGAGTTGGTAAATCCATTTACTGGCTCGTAGTACGAATTAGTGAAATGTCATTAGCGGCTTGGTGCATCGGTCACTATCAGCCCCAAGTCAGGAGCTTCTGCCGGGGCGGGTGCCCCGGCGTAGCCCTTTCACTTCATTCCATGATTTGCCAAAGCCCACTGTCCTCGTAGAGCTTCCTGGTAGCTGCGTTGAAGGCTTCCTCTGAGATATCCCCGAGGTCGGCGGATTCTTCGGTCAGCGCATCCTCAAACTTGCTTACAAGCCAATACGTCATTGCTTCGGAGTTCTTACGTTCCCAACCTCTCCCGAAGTAAGTGATGCAGCTTTTTGCCCGCAGGAATTCCGGGCTGAATCTCGCCAGTACAGAGCTAGTGAATGCTTCGAGACGCCGCTTGTGGGCCTCCCATTCAGGATTCAATTCCAAGATCGCGAATCCTTTGGAATCGGACTTACGGATGATCAGTTGGTCGTTGGTGTTGGGGTTATTGTCTTTTGTGAATGACATTTTGTTCTCCTGTATATCAAAAGTGGATTCACAATTTCATTCCAACACACTTTCTTTAATCTACAAGTGGGTTTTGCTATCCTAAATCGCATTATCGAAGCTAGAGAGAACAATCAGACATGATTAGGTGCCACCTCAGCCGTCTGATGGGCGAACACAAGATGAAAATCGCAGATGTCGCCCGAGCCACCGGGCTTAACCGAAACATGGTGACGTTGCTGTACCGCGAGACTGCGAACCGAGTGGAGCTAGATGCAGTCGAGAAGCTCTGCCGGCTGTTTGATTGCCAAGTGGGTGATCTCCTTGAGATCACTGATGAAACGCCCTCAGAAGGCTCAAATTAAGGCGAAGGATTCGCGCCTAAACAGATAACGAGAACAGACACTGATGTCCAAACTGACCTTACCCCAACTAGAACGCCACCTCTTCGCTGCCGCTGACATTCTGCGCGGAAAGATGGACGCCTCAGAGTTCAAGGAATACATCTTCGGCATGCTCTTTCTGAAGCGCTGCTCCGATGTCTTCGAGGCACGCCGCCAGCAGATCATCGACGAGAACCTAGCCAAGGGCCGCACACAGGAAGAGGCTGAACAGCGCGCCGAAAAGCCCTCTCGCTACACCGATTCCTTCTACGTGCCCTCCAACGCACGCTGGGCGTATATCCGCGATGAACTGCACCGGGATGTGGGTGAAGGGCTGAACAAGGCCCTTGGCGCGTTGGAAACCGAGAACCCTTCACTGGATGGCGTGCTTGGCCATATCGACTTCAACCGCAAGGTCGGTCAGACCAAGCTGCAGGACAAGAAGCTGCGCGAGCTGATCCTGCACTTCAACCAGCACCGCCTGCTCAACGACGACTTTGAATTCCCCGACCTGCTTGGTGCCGCCTACGAATACCTCATCGCCGAGTTCGCCGACTCCGCCGGCAAGAAGGGCGGTGAGTTCTACACCCCGCGCGATGTGGTCAAACTGATGGTGCGCCTCGCCAAACCAGAAGAAGGCAAGCGCGCCTATGACCCCTGCTGCGGTTCCGGCGGCATGCTTATCCAGTCACGCCACCATGTGGAGGAGTACGGCGGAGACCCGCGCAACCTCAGCCTCTTCGGCCAAGAGAACGCCGGCAACGTCTGGTCCATCTGCAAGATGAACATGATCCTCCATGGAATCCCCGAGGCAGACATCCGCAACGAAGACACCCTGCAAAACCCCCAGCACACCGAGGGCGGTGAGCTAATGCGCTTCGACTATGTGCTCACCAATCCCCCCTTCAGCCAGAACTACAGCCGAGAAGACACCAAATTTCCCGAGCGCTTCAAATACGGCTGGTGCCCGGAGACCGGCAAGAAGGCAGACCTGATGTTCGCCCAGCACATGCTGGCCGTCACCCGCCCCGGCGGCCTGGTAGCCACCGTCATGCCCCATGGTGTGTTGTTCCGTGGCGGGGCGGAGAAGGAGATCCGCAAGGGCTTTATCGAAAACGACCACCTGGAGGCGGTCATAGGCCTGCCGCAGAACCTCTTCTACGGCACCGGCATTCCTGCCTGCATTCTCATCCTGCGCCACGCCGGGGCCAAGCCCGCCGAGCGCCAGGGCAAAGTACTGTTCATCAACGCCGATGCCGAGTTTCATGCCGGACGTGCCCAGAACTACCTGCGCCCCGAGCATATGGAGAAGATCGTCCGCACCTACGACGATTACCAGGATGTGCTCAGCTACGCCACTGTGGTAGACCAAGCCACCCTGGCCGAGAACGACTACAACCTCAACATCCGCCGCTACGCCGACAACAGCCCGCCGCCCGAACCCCACGACGTGCGCGCTCACCTGATCGGCGGCGTGCCAAAGCAGGAGGTGGCCAACAAGGCAGAACTGCTCGACGCCCACGGCCTCAAGCCCGAAGCCCTGTTCGTGGAACGTGACGAGCGCTACTACGAATTCGACACCCAACTCAGCGAACGCGCCCAGCTCAAAGCCACTATTGAGGCCGACCCCGGCGTACAGACCAAGGAGCAGGCTCTGCATAAAGCTTTCACCACCTGGTGGCAGGCCCACGAACAGCACCTGCGCCAGTTGCCCGAACGCCGCGACCTCATGGCCTTGCGTGCCGAACTGCTGCAAACCTTCGAGACTGCCCTGCGCCCCGTCGGCCTGCTCGACCGCTACAAGGTCGCAGGCGTCATCGCCAGTTGGTGGGACGACTACCAGTACGACCTGCGCACCCTCGCTGCCCAAGGCTTCGAAGGGCTGGTGGAAGGCTGGGTGGACACCATCCTTGACGCCCTCAACAACGACGACAAGAAACAGGCCGCCAAGCTTAATCCGCTGGACCACAAGTTGGTGCTGCGCCTGCTTGCCGACTACCTGCAAGAGCTGGAGCAGGTGGAGACCCGCAAGGCGGAGTTGGAAGGTCAGATCGAGGTCGGTCAATCCAAGACCGAGGATGAGGAAGGCGAGGACGACACTGACAACGAAGACGTTCTGAGTGAGGCCGAGGTCAAGGCGTTAAAGAAAGAACTCACCGCCACCAAGAAGCAGATCAAACAGCTCAAGGCCCAACTCGCCCAGCGTCTTACCGAAGCCCATCTTGCCCTTTCGGCGGAAGAGGCGGTACAGCTGGTTCTCGACATCGCACGCGATGACCTGGCCAAACAATTGGAGCGCTACGTCACCGCCCACCGCCAAGCCGTCAATGCCGTCGTGGAGAACTGGTGGAACAAGTACAAGGTGACAGCCAAGGAGATAGAAGGCGGGCGGGATAACGCAAAGAACAAGCTAGATTGGTTTATCAAGGAGCTTGGATATGCCTAATGCACCGTGGGAACCCGCGCCACTTGGATCTCTTGTCTCGTTCGAATATGGCAAGGGCTTGCCTGCCGAAATCAGAACAAATCAGGGATATCCAGTTCTCGGTTCAAGTGGAAAAGTCGGCAAACATTCTGATTTTCTAGTTGAAGGCCCTGGCATCGTGATTGGTCGCAAGGGCACAGTTGGTTCGATCACATGGGTTGATACGAATTTCTGGCCAATCGACACGACCTACTATATCGAATCTAAGCAGCCGCTAGATATTCGTTGGCTTTATTGGAAACTGCACACTCTTGGGCTTGATCGCTTAGATTCATCTACCGGCGTCCCCGGCCTGAATCGCAATGATGCGTATGGATTTTCTGTTGAAATCCCAGAACAGAAAGAGCAACACCGCATCGCCGAAATCCTCGACACCATCGACGACGCCATCCAGAAAACCGAACAACTCATCGCCAAGCTCAAGCAGATCAAGCAAGGCCTGCTCCACGACCTCCTCACCCGAGGCATCAACGAAAACGGCCAACTCCGCGATCACATAACCCAACCAGAGCAGTTCAAGGATTCGGTGTTGGGAAGGGTTCCGGCTAGCTGGAATACCCTTGACGTTGGTGATGTGTTGGAAGGTGTAATTGACTTTCGTGGGCGAACGCCAAAGAAGATTGGAATGGATTGGGGCGGTGGCAATATCCCAGCGCTGTCCGCCAATAACGTAGAGATGGGTCAGATCAATCTTTCGAAAGAAACTTACTATGGATCTGAAAAGCTCTATAGCAAGTGGATGACTTCTGGTGATGCTGCATGTGGCGATGTCGTCATGACACTGGAAGCGCCCCTCGGAAACATCGCCCAAATACCAGATGACCGACGCTATATTCTGAGCCAACGAACAATTCTGCTGAAAACGAGATCCGATCTCGTTGATAACGATTTTCTGCGATATCAACTGATGTCAGATCAGTTTCAACGAACGTTGGTAAGAGAATCGACGGGTACTACCGCAACAGGAATCCAGCGAGCCAGGCTTGTTCGTATGGCGATCAATGTTCCGCCTGTAAAAGAACAACGAATGATCGCAGACCGAATGCAAGCGGCAGACGAGAAGCTTGGCAGGGAAGAAAAATTTGCAGCGAAACTAAACGCTTTAAAAAAGGGGTTGATGCACGATCTTTTAACAGGAACGGTTCGTGTTCAAGCCAGGGAGGGTGAAGGCAAATGAGCGAGCAACTTGCCGATCTTGATGAACTGGTTCTGAGGTGCCGGAACAAGATAGCCAGAAGCTACATCAAAGAAGCGGTTCGGTCCTACAAGGCTGGCGCGTATCGTGCCGCTATCGTCACCACCTGGATCGCCATCGTTTTTGACTATCTCGACAAGCTTCGAGAACTGGAAATCAGCGGCCACAAAGATGCGAAGAAAGAACTCGAAGAGTTCGAAAAGCACCGCAAGGCGAATGACGTCAAAAAGTCTCTCGACTTCGAGCGAGAACTGCTCGATAACGCCAAAGACCGCTACGAATTCATTTCACCCTACGAGCATCTGGACCTCTCTCGACTAATGGAGGACCGACATCGCAGCGCCCACCCCTCGATGAACTCGGTGGAAGAGGTCTACAAACCGACGGCGGAAATGGCCCGATTGCATATCCGTAATGCGATCACCGCCATGCTCCAGTATCCGCCTGTGCAGGGCAAGGCAGCCTTGGACAGCATTAAGAAGGACTTGGAGTCCGACTACTTCCCCACCAGTAGCGACGAAGCGCAAAAAGTGCTCAAGTCTGGCCCCCTCGGTATGCCACGTGACTCGCTTGTCCGGAACCTTACCATCGTACTTGTGAAACGACTATTGCTGGAGGATCTGTCCGACAAGCCGCATGCTCAAACCTGTGCGGCGCTGAACGCAGTTAGGGAAATGCACCCAGAAATGGCGACTGATGTCTTGAAGGAAAAACTATCCAGCGTCGCCGGCAGCGTGAGCGATGACAGGTATCACGTGGCCGTCAAATTTCTCGCCTTAATCCCGGATACCTGGCAGTTCCTAGACGATGGCGTCAGGGCAAAGACCGAGAACTACGCCAACACAATGGAAGGAGATCAGGTTGTGAATGGCTTTGGTTATGCGCTCCGCGTCCAAGAAATATCGGAGCAAGTCGAAGCGCGCATCCCTGAATTGTCCGATGAAGAGCTGATCGAGGTTTCCAGAACCTTCTCTGAGGAATTGCCTGAGAAGTTGGCTGATCGAGCGCTAGAAAGGTATGCCAATGCAACCTCGTGGAACGACGCGAACTGGTTGGCCAATAAGCTGATCCTGCCAACCATCAACTTGCTCGCCAAGCCGCAGCTGGAAAAACTGTTTACTGCTGGCGAGGACAATGGCGAGGTCAAGTATAGCCATCAGTACAAGGAGGTATTAAAGGCGGTTATGAATTCGGGAGTGCTAGCTGAAGAAGAGTTTGCCGCACTAATGACCCAGCATGATCTTAAAGATCAGTTTGAGGATCTGATGCCGGAGTTGGCATCGGGTGCGGAGGATTGACCCATGACTCATAGTGATGCATTGGATATCGGAATAGAAAACAAGCCAGTGCATGTGCTGCAAGATGTTTTCTTTACGGAGTCGCTTGAGGGCCAGTCGTTCCAGCACGTTCAATTCAATAACACTGGCGCAAAAGAACTGAAGTTTGAGAACTGTGACTTCCGCTATTGCACCTTTGATCGCGCATATTTCCACAAGTGTCAATTTATAAAATGTAACTTTACTGGATCGAGGTTTGTAGATAGTAATTTCCGTGGCGCTAGTTTCGACGGTTGTGATTTCGAATACACGACGTTCAGAACAACGCTAATCGATAGCTACGAGCTCTTGAGAAACCTCCCGGCATGGCCCAACGCAAGACGAGAGCTACTGAGAATTCTTCGACTCAACGCTGAAAGCATTGGGGATGGGAAAGCTGCAAAGATATTAGTACGAGAAGAACTGGCAGCCTCACGCGAGCACCTGAAGAAAGCGCGGCAGGCCAAAGAGAAATACTACTCCACAAAGTATCGACCGCTACCAAAACGCCTACAGGCATATTGGCAAAGCCTCGCCGTCTGGGTTGACTGGCACCTGTGGGGCCATGGCGAATACCCATGGCGATTACTGCGAACCATCATGTTGGGTCTGGTGGTGGCTGGCTTGTATCGCATTGTGTGTGACAGCAATGTCACTTGGGGGCTAACAGCAAGGGAAGCGGTGTCAGCTTCGGCCTCTCACTTCTTGGATGTCGCACAGACTTTTGTCGGGGTTATTCCTGACGATTTTCCGTCCGGGCTTGCAGCCACATTATCGCTTTTCAGGTATGTCATGCTGGGTCTGTTTATCAGCGTCTTGTACAAGAGGCTATCAAGGCGATGAGCCTCTTCAGATACGGCATTTACGTCTATGGCTCTGGCGCGAGGGGCGATTCCGGTCAGGAAAGCGACACTGATTTGCTGGTCGTTCTTAAAAACGGGAAGGCAGATGACATATCGACTCGCTCGTTAGGAGAGAGGCACGGCCTTGTCGGGGCTTCCCAAGACTGGTCTCTATACAGTCTTGGGCGGTTGCAGCAGATGTACAAGGCTGGACACCTTTTCGCATGGCATCTGTTTAAAGAGGCTCGTTTTCTTGGCCATGGAGAGGACTTTCTTGCGACTTTAGACGTGCCAGAAACCTACGGAACATTCCATGATGACGTGCGTTCCTTGCTTGCTTTGCTAGACGAGGCGGAGCACGAACTGGATGGTTCCTGCGCGAGCATTACGTACGAGGCGGGTCTTGTGTATCTCTGCGCAAGAAACATCGCAATGAGTGCTTCGTATTACTCGCCTGAGGGACTGTCTTTTTCACCCTATGCGCCATTCGAGCTGGGCTACTTAGACAACCCTTTCCCTTTGAACAAGGAGCTCTACCAGGACTTGCGGAGTGCAAGACTAGCAGGGACCAGGGGTGTTGTAGCGCCAACATTAGGAACTGACGACGTATTGGAGGTGGCAAGGAAAATACGGTAATGGGCACAAATCGAACTGCAACGAATTGAGAGCGAGTCGTGTTATGAAGCGCACGTTTGCTGACAGGGTTAAATCTGAAAGAAAGGTCCTTGGGCTTGTTAATGAGACATGCCTCCAACCTACGCTTAACGGCCTTTCTCGACCTGCCATTGAAAGCTGGAAAACAGCAAATCAGCACGCAAGCCCTCGGCTTGCTGGGCTTTTAATGCTCATCACAAGAAAGATACAAATGGAAGTGGACACGAGTAAGGATGTTTTTGACAGCGATACAAAGTCTTTGTCAACAGTAGAAGAATATCTTCAGGAGCTAAGGCAGGCTCTTGGGGAAATTAGAATGCCCAATAGGAGATAGGTGATGAGCAGGACGCCACTGAGAATAATGATCAGCAGTCGCAATCTTGATGAGATTCAATTTGCTGGTGGAGATAAGAAAACGCTGACTGAACTCAGGACGTCCCTCAAGAAAGCGATCCAAGATCAACTCATCGGAAAAGGCCAGTTGTTCGATGTTTGGATCAACGAAGACGCTCCATCAGCGCCCGGAGATGAGAACTCCTGGGAGCACTGCATGGAGCAGGCGAAGGCCGCAGATATTTTTATCTGCTTGTACAATGGCAATGCGGGCTGGTCCAAGAGTGGTGCCGACATAGGCATCTGCCATGCGGAATTAGAGACAGCGTTGAGATCCGCGCGTGCAAGAGTGCGATTGGTGGCACTGCCTGATTGCTCCGGCGGAGCCAAAGGCGCGGATAAGCTTCGGAATGATCGTTTTCAGGATTTCGTACAGCAGCAATCATTGTTTCGCGGTGGCTCAATCAAAAAGATAGCCGACGTAGAAAAGCGGACCCTAGAAGCGGTACGCGACGCGATCATTGAGCTCACCCGTCGAGGCGCGGCATCTTCGCGTTCAGACAAATTTGATCGAGGTGAGGCGTTGGAGTGGAGCCGAATGAGCTTTGTCGAACGTAAGCAAGCCATGGAGGCATCTCTCGGCAGTGCACTGCAACAGCGAACAGATGCGACGTCCTTGGCTTCCGGCATTACGGCTATAAAGCTCAATGGTAAAACGGTGGTAGTTAGGACTGCTGCTGTGCCAGGTGCAATGTCTGTGGCCGAGGCCAGAGAGCTGGTGGGCAGGCCACACCTCCAGGATCATCTACTCGATGTGCACCTCCAGGGAAGGGGGCATATTGGTCCAATTCACCTAATCGCATGCCATCGCTCTGTCACCGAGACTCAGTCACTCAAAGTACTCGGTTTCCCTGATGCGGTCACGGTCGTTTCGGGCTTTGGTGTTTATGTCGCTGACAACGTTCAGAAGGCCCAGCTGGTGTTTCTGAAAGATTGTCGGGACGACACCGCAATTCGCCATTCTGTGCAGTTGTTTATCGACTGGTTAGAGCATTCAGGTGAAGGGGCCGAGCTGGTTGCGCGTGCAGATGGTCGGAAAAAAATAGTGAAAGCTATTGCGGGGTTACATTCATGACAGAGAATAAATACAAAGTACGTACCCCGCTATTTCCACCCTATTCCTGGGTACGTGCCACTATGCAGGTGCTCGACGGCGTTGCCAAGTCGGACGTCACTCACCTAATCCAGTCGATCTGGCAGCAAACTGGCACCCCACAGAACCCTGTGGACTGGTCGGAACCGGACAAGTGGATTGCTGAACGCCTGTCGGACGAAGATGCCGTGCTAGCGGAAAAGATTTGGAAAGAGACCCAGCATCTGGTCAATCCACGCCATATGTATGGCGCATACCTCTTCATCAACGGTTTCGATTTGTTGGTAACGAATGCAGAAGGCATCTACGCGCTTTCTGACGATGGCAAAGCCTTCCTAGGCCAAGACTCCAAGATAGTTCAGATGCTCGACGAAGCAGAGGGCCTCCTGAAACTGCTGGCCATCCTGGCCACCAAGACCCAGGCCAAGCGCGGTGACCTGCTGCCAGAGTGGGCAGAGTACCTGCAAGAGCATTCCAAGTTCAGCACGCCGGGCACCTTTAAGGACACCCTGAGCCGCCGGCTGGCCAATCTGGTGGAACGCGGGCTGGTGGAACGCGAGGGCAACCGTTACACCATTACCGAATCGGGCCTGCAATACGCAGAAAAGAGCCTACCCGAAGGCGAAGACCCCAAGCGCGCCGTATTGCGGGCGGTAAACAGCCATAACGCCCAGCAACGGGAAGCTTTGTGCGAACTGCTGGCAGTGATGCCGCCCTACCAATTTGAACACCTGATTGGCGATCTGATGGAGGCGATGGGCTACGAAGATGTGACCGTCACCAAGCAATCGGGTGACAAGGGTGTTGATGTGGTGGCAACGGTGCAATTTGGCATAACAACTGTGCGCGAAGTCGTGCAGGTTAAACGCCACGGCGGCAAGGCCACCATACAGCGCCAGATCATCGACCAGCTGCGGGGATCGCTACCCTACCACCAGGCGATTCGCGGCACTCTCATCACGCTTGGAAAGATCAGCAAGGGCGCGACTGAGGCCGCTCTGTTTCCCGGCGCTGCGCCCATCACACTAATCGATGGCAAGAAACTTCTCGACCTGCTCATCGAGCATGGTATCGGCATCAAGAAGCGCCCAGTTGAGTTGTGGGAAGTGGATGCAGCGGCTCTGGAAAAAGATCTTGAGACCGAAGTGCCAAGCAGTGAGGAGGCTTGTCCATGAGCGATATCTTTAACGTCTATTGCGACGAATCATGCCACCTCGAACACGACCATCAACTGGCCATGGTGTTGGGTGCCGTATGGTGTCCGATTGAGAAGAGCCGGGAGATTGCTGTTCGGTTACGCGAGATCAAGCAGAAGAATGGCTTGAGCCGCGATTTCGAGGTGAAGTGGACCAA
Source organism: gamma proteobacterium symbiont of Ctena orbiculata (assembly GCA_003094535.1). Taxonomy (GTDB): domain Bacteria; phylum Pseudomonadota; class Gammaproteobacteria; order Chromatiales; family Chromatiaceae; genus Thiodiazotropha. Next base: position 58,978 of record NATV01000117.1, read on the forward strand.
GATCTCCCCCGCAAAGGCAGCGTTCTATATTGACTTGATCGACTACTTCTTCGATGACGATGATCTCTCTTTCAGGGCGCTCATCATCCCGGACAAGACCAAGATCAACCATGATGCCATTCTCGGACAAGATCATGATACTTGGTACTACAAGATGTACTTCGACATGTTGAAGGTCATCTTCCGTCCCGATGCACGTTACAGGGTCTACCTGGACATCAAGGATACCCGTGGTGCCGAGAAAGCCCGCAAGCTGCACGACGTGCTGTGCAACAACATGTATGACTTTTCCAGAGAAGTGATTGAGCGGCTGCAACTGGTGCACTCCCACGAGGTAGAACAGCTGCAATTGGCAGACCTGTTGATAGGCGCCGTCTCTTATATCAATCGCGGACTCGCCGGTAATGCAGGAAAGATGGCCGTGATTGACCGGATCAAGCAGCGCTCTGGCTATGACCTTACTCGCACTACATTGCTGCGAGAGAACAAGTTCAATCTGTTCCGCTGGCACGCACAGGAGTTGCAAGCATGACTGCAAATCCAGAGTGGTTACCTCCATTGGTGCAGATGGGGGATTACGGCGGCCATTGGGAAGCCTATTTGGAAGCGCTATATGGCTATTTCAAATCGGATTTTGTCGATAGTAAGCCGACCTTTGAGGGTCGCAAACTGGCATTAAAGCGGCATCCACTGTCCCAGGGTAAGGAGGCCACTTTCTGGCATTTCATATCGGAAGGAGCCAATGAAGATGAGCGGACGCCGGACTTCCGGCGGTGTGAGCGGATTCGCTGGCCAAGACCTGTAATCGACAATAGTGGTGATGGTCAGGTGAAGGTATGGCGGAACCAACGAGGCAGGGAAACTCGTATCTGTGTGTGGCTGGAAAGTGAGGATTACCTGGTCATTCTCGCAGACCGAGGGAACTACCTGCTGCCATGGACAGCTTATCTGGTAGAGCAGCCACACCGGAGGAGAAAACTTCAGCGGGAATATGAGGCGTACTGGAAAACCCAGCCCTGAAAAGGCTGAGGCCGCCCCAGGGGACGGCCTCGTTACTCCTTCTACACATGGTAGATGAGCTGTTCATATTATCGGCTCCAAGTGGGGAAAACTCAAGGGTTAATTAGAAAACACTAACAAAGCGGGAAACTCGGAAGATGGGAAAAGCAAGAAATAACAAAGAGATATGGATGTCCTTTGCGGTCATAGAGGGCTTTCCTGCATGACGACCTTGAACGAGGAAACCCAGGTCGAGCAGCCCCTGATCGAGCAACTCAAGGGCATGGCTTGGCAGTACCTGCCGGGCGATATCGATGTGCCCGATTTCACCGAGCGGTCGAGCTTTCGCGAGGTGCTGCTGCACGGTCGGATGCTGGCAGCGCTAAAGCGAATCAACTTGGACGACGCCGGCCAGCCCTGGCTGGATGTCAGCCGGGCGAATCAAGCCCTCGGGCATCTGGAGCGGCTGGGCGCGAATAAGCTGATGGAAGCCAACCAGCTCGCCACCGAACTGCTACTCAAGGGGACCTCGGTTGAGGCACCAGCTGATGACGCCAGCAACCGAGAGCGTTCCGTGAAGTTCATCGACTTCGATCACCCTGAGCGTAACGACTTCCTCGTTATCAACCAGTTCCGTGTAGACCCGCCTTGGGCAGTGGGCGGCAAGGGTTTCATCATCCCCGACCTTGTACTGTTTGTTAACGGTATTCCGTTGGTCGTGATCGAGTGCAAAAGCCCCTCTGCCACAAACCCTATGGAGGAGGCGATCAACCAGCTGATGCGCTATGCCAACCAGCGTGACTGGGTGGAGCAGGACGAGGGTGCTGAGCGGCTGTTCCATTACAACCAGTTCACAGTGGCCACCTTCGGTTATCAGGCCCGCGTCGGTACCTTTACCGCTACACCGGAGCATTACCTGGAATGGAAGGACACCAGCCCGGTGGCGATGGAGGAAGTCTGTCGCGAGCTGGGTGTAGACAAGCTCACCAGCCAGCAGACCCTCGTCGCCGGCACGCTGCGTCCGGCGCACCTGCTCGATATCGTTCGCAACTTCACCCTGTACCAGCAGGCCGGTGGCCGGACCATTAAGATCGTGGGGCGCTATCAGCAGTTTCGTGCGGTGCAAAAGGCGATCAAACGCCTGCAACAGGGCCAGACCCGCGCCCAGCACGGCGAAAGTGATCAACGGGGCGGCATCATCTGGCATACCCAAGGTTCCGGTAAGAGCCTGACCATGGTCTTTCTGGTGCGCAAGTTGCGCACCCTGCCGGATCTGCGCCGGTTCAAGGTCGTCATCGTCACCGACCGTACCGACCTTGAAAAACAGCTCGCGGCCACCGCTACGCTCACCGATGAGACAGTACGCAAGGCCACCAGTACCCAAAGGCTCAAAGATTTACTCGGCCAGGAGGGGGCTGACCTGGTCTTCGCCATGATCCAAAAGTATCAGGAACGGGAGGATGCCGCCGAGGTCATCGCGTTCAACAAAGCGAAGGCCGAGGAACCGCAAACCGACTACGACAAGGTTGCCGAGGACGAAGGTGAGTATGACATCGAACCGGACCGACTGACGCTCGCTGATGCGGACTTTCCCGTTATCAATGAATCGGAATCCATCTTGGTGATGGTGGACGAGGCGCACCGCTCCCAGGCCAGTCAGCTACACGCCAATCTCATGCGAGCCCTGCCCAACTGCGCCAAAATCGGTTTTACCGGTACCCCGATTATCGTTGGTGATCGAAAGCGTACTCATGAGATCTTTGGCGATTTCATAGACCGCTACACGATCAAACAAGCGGAAGACGATGGGGCTACGTTGCCGATCCTCTACGAAGGCCGAACAGCCGAGGGTGAAGTGGCCGACGGACGAGACCTTGACGAGCTTTTCGAGGACATGTTCCGTGGACACAGCCAGGAAGAACTGGAGGCGATCAAGGCCAAGTACGCCACCAAGGGCAACGTACTGGAAGCGCCGAAGATGATCGATGCCAAGGCTGAGGACATGCTGCGCCACTACGTCGGTAACATCCTGCCGAACGGATTCAAGGCTCAGGTGGTAACCGTCAGCCGCCTCGCAGCAATCCGCTATGTGGAGGCCTTCCAGTTAGCCAAACAGGAGCTGCTAAAGAGCTTGTCCATCCTTGATCCTGAATGGCTGGCTATGGATGCTGACGAACTTGAGCGACAGGATGAGCAAATTCAGTTTCTGGTCCGGGCACATCACCACCGTGACACTATCGAACAACTCGATTTCGCCGTCGTCATCTCTGGCAGCCACAACGACGATCCGGCATGGAAAGAGTGGACGGACAAGTCGAAGCAGGACGCCCGTATCGAACGTTTCAAAAAGCCGTTGTTTCACGAAGACCCGGCAAAGCGCGATGGATTGGCCTTTCTGATCGTCAAGAGCATGCTGTTGACCGGCTTTGATGCACCCATCGAACAGGCGCTCTATCTCGACCGCTCCATCCGCGACCATGATCTGCTGCAAGCTATCGCCCGCGTAAACCGGACCCATCCCAACAAACACTGTGGTCTGGTCGTGGACTACTACGGCGTCGGACATCATCTGAAAGACGCATTGGCCGTTTATGCCGATGAGGATGTCACGGGTGCGCTGACCAGCATCAAAGATGAACTGCCGATTCTCTCTGATCGGCATCAACGGGTCGTAGCCGTGCTTACCGACCGGGGTGTAGCGGATATCAAGGATGTCGATGCCTGCGTTGATCTGCTGCGCAACAAAGCTGTGCGCGCCGAGTTTGTCGTCAAGCTTAAGAAGTTCCTGGAAAGTCTCGATGTTGTCATGCCGCGTCCGGAGGCGCTGCCTTACGTCCGCGATGCCAAGATACTGGGGTTCATCAACAAGGCGGCGGCCAACCTGTATCGTGACAATCAGCTAAACATCATGGGTTGTGGCGAAAAGGTACGACAACTTATCGATGAGCATATTGAATCGACGGGCATCGATCCGCGCGTGCCACCTATATCAATTCTGGCGGATGACTTTGAGGAGGCGGTTGGTCGCCATAAGTCTAAGCGTGCTCAGGCCTCTGAGATGGAACATGCTGCGCGATACCACATCCACAAGCATCTCAACGAGGACCCTATCTACTACAAAAAGCTGTCCGAGAAGTTAGAGGACATCCTCAAACAGTTTGCAGACCAGTGGGATGAACTGGTAGAGGCTTTGCGGGCATTCACGACCGAGGTGCAGGCTGGCCGCAAAGGCGATCCCACAGGCACAGGCTTGAAACTGGAAACCGAGGTGCCTTTCTTCGAGTTGCTTGCCGAAGAGGCTGACCTGAGTGGTTCACCCAGTACCGAGACACTTACCAAGCTTGCAGGCACAACGGTCGAATTGGTCGATCACCTGAGCCAAGAAATTCGCCTTGTGGACTTCTGGCGCACGCCGGAAGCTCAGCGCAGGTTGCGGGGCTGGATTGTCGATTTCCTTGACGATAACGATCTTGTGCCGTTTGAGGCGCAGGAACGGTGTGCCGATCGAATCATCGAACTAGCGCGTAACCGGCATGCCTGGTTGACGCAATGATTGAACAAGTCGAAATCGAGGAACTGACCTTCGAGGTCCGTCGTAGCCCGAAAAGAAAGACTATCGGCATTACAGTGGACAGGGAGGGGGACCTGCGGCTGGACGTACCTGTAGGAGTGCCAAGATCGCTCATTGAGGACGTTGCCGAGGAAAAGCTCTTCTGGGTCTACAAAAAGTTGGCCGAGAAAGGGCTCTATCAGCGTCCGAGAAACCGTAAGGACTTCGTAAACGGCGAGGGCTTCTCGTACTTAGGCAGGAGCTACCGTTTACTTCTAACCAAAGATGGAGAGCCACTCGGAGAGAAGCCCCTCAAACTTGCCAATGGCCGCTTCTTGTTGCTTGCCAGTGAAAAAGGTCGCGCAAGGCGACACTTCATTGACTGGTATCGAACAGTCGGGTCTGCGTGGCTCAGGAGGCGCGTAGAACTGTATCAGGAGCGCCTTAGTGTCCAACCGTCCAAAATTGAAGTTCGTGACCTTGGCTACCGTTGGGGCTCATGCGGCGAGAAAGGTGCCTTGAATTTCCACTGGCATACGGTGCTACTGCCCCCGCCAATCGCAGACTACGTCATCGTTCATGAACTAGCCCACTTGATCGAGAAGCACCATACGCCGAAATTCTGGGGGCTGATGGAACGTGCACTCCCGGACTATCAATCGAGGAAACAGTGGTTAGCAGAAAATGGCGGAGATTACGGTTTCTGATGTGACAGTTCTGGCCGGAAGGTGAAATCGTATTGCTCACCTGAAAAGCGTAAATCTCAGACAAAAAACTGTCTAATATCAACTATCCAAAACACCTAAAAACAAGAGCTTACCGAACGGAAATCGCCCATTCTATTAGACAGGGCGGAATACATTATTCGTTAATATACAATTAGTTAGGTGAATTTTTGGTGGCGATAAAAAAACCCGCCTGTCGGCGGGTCTCTTCCAGGGAGATGCGTCGATCTATTTGATCTTCGACTCCTTGTACATTACGTGTTTGCGCACCTTCGGGTCGAATTTCTTGATCTCCATCTTTCCCGGTTGATTGCGCTTGTTCTTGGTCGTGGTGTAGAAGTGTCCAGTGCCGGCACTGGAGACGAGTTTGATCTTGTCACGCATGATGCTCTGCTCCTCGTTTAGACTTTTTCGCCGCGGGCGCGCATCTCGGCCAGGACCGAATCGATGCCCTTCTTATCGATGATGCGCATGCCTTTTGAGGATAGACGAAGACGCACCCAGCGTTTCTCACTCTCCACCCAGAATCTGTGGGTATGCAGATTGGGAAGAAAACGGCGTTTGGTCTTGTTGTGCGCATGGGAGACGTTGTTTCCCGTGACCGGGCGCTTGCCGGTGACTTGGCAGACTTTTGACATGGTCAAAACCTCGAAAAAGTTATCCCTGGGCGGGGAGCTTCATTTATCCCCTGGGCGAAAGGCGCGTATTTATAGCAGAGTGGGGGGTGAGAGGCAAGACCCTGAGTTCTAAACCCGGCGTTTGAGGGGTCTCTTTCTCCGACGCCCCGACAGCACTTTCCTGTGCTGGCGGGGCTGGCGCGGCATCCATGCCGCTTCTCCGAAAGAGACCCCTCAAGCGCCTCTGCCGTTGCCACATTCCATGCCGACCCAAAGACACTTCCGAATGCCGATGGGGCTGGCGCGGCATCCATGCCGCTTCTCCGAAAGTGACGCCTCAAGCGCCTCCGCTTCCGGGTTTAGATCATCCCTCGCTGCGCCAGAGAAACCGCCTCGCCCTCGCCAATCACGATATGGTCCAGCACCCGGATCTCCACCAGCGCCAGGGCCTCCTTCAGGCGCCGGGTGATCTGGCGGTCGGCCCGGCTCGGCTCGGCGACCCCGGAGGGGTGGTTGTGGGCGAAAATGAGGGCAGCGGCATTCTGCTCCAGGGCCCGCTTGACGACCTCCCTGGGATGGACGCTGGCGCCGTCGATTGTGCCCCGGAAGAGCTCTTCGTAACCGATGACGCGATGGCGGTTGTCGAGAAACAGGCAGGAGAAGACCTCGTAGGGGTAGTGGCGCAGCCTCACCTGCAGGTAGTCCTGGGTCTGCTCGGGGCTGTTCAGGCTGTCGGCCGCGGTGAGCTGTTCACCCAGGTAGCGCCGCGACATTTCAAGCACTGCCTGCAGCTGGGCATACTTCGCCAGCCCGAGGCCCCTCGCGCGGCAAAACCGCTGCTGATCGGCGGCGAGCAACTGGCGCAGGCCGCCGAAGTCGAGCAACAGGCTGCGTGCCAGGTCCACCGCGGTCTGTCCGCTTACCCCGGTTCGCAGAAAGATTGCCAGCAGTTCCGCGTCGGAGAGTGATCCCGGTCCCCGTCGCAGCAGCTTCTCCCGTGGTCGTTCATCCATGGGCCAGTCTGTAATCGGCATCTAAGACCTCCTTGTCTCATGCGGCCATCGGCCTACTTGGCCGCGCCGTCCAGGTTGATTTCATCCAGCACCATGCGGTAGAGGCGCCCGGATTGTTGACGTTCGATGCGAACCGGCAGATAGTCGAGTTGCGGGGCGAACCAGATGGTATAGTCCGGCTTGCGCGTCCCCTTGCTGCGCAGAACCCGCAAGCAGCGCATTTCACCGTAGGGAGTATCGATCTGGTCCTCACCATCAACGCGAAAGTGGTACTGCTTGATCTTTCCCCCGTCCGCCACCTGGTAGGTTATCTGCCGCCTGCCCTGGGCGAGGTGCAGGCGCACCAGCAGTTGCTGGCTGAGTCTGTCCTGGGTCTCCCGCGCAATCGGCTGCGACCATCTTATGCCGCCGCTGGTGGTGTGCACTTCGCCCGATCCCCAGTCAAACTCCAGTACTGAGGATTCCGACTCGTCGGCCTGATCCCGGTAGCTATAGTGGATCGGCTGGATAGTCCCCGGTCGCAGATGTCCGCGGCTCTCCTCGATGACCTCATCCGCGCTGAACCAGCCCGCCAACATGCCGGGCCGGGTATGGGCCTGATAGGCATAGTCGCCCTGTTCGTTCAGGCTGAGCTCGAGTCTGAGCTCACCCAGGGGGAGTAGATTCCGCTTCACGCTGAAGCCGGCTGAAAAGGGTTTGAGCTGCAGCGCCGTTTCGGCCTGCATGGTCATGGAGCAGGTAACTGTCGCAAGCCCCAGTAGCCAGCCTATGTGGGATCTGAGCCAGGCCATCGTGCGCTCTACCCGATCGCTTCCTGGGGAGCGAAAACTACCGGTTGTTCCAGCTTCCTGTCATCCAATCTGACATCTCCGTTCTCATCCAGTCGCAATCGATTTTCCGCAAACCAGCGTATTGCCAGGGGATAGATCTGATGCTCTTTCTCCAGCACCCTGGCGGCCAGGGTATCTGCGTCGTCACCGGCCATCACCGGAACCTGGGCCTGGACGATCAGCGGACCACCGTCCAACTCCTCGGTGACGAAATGGATACTGGCCCCGTGCAGGGCATCCCCTGCATCCAATACCCGTTGATGGGTGTGGAGTCCGGTATACTTGGGCAGCAGCGAGGGATGGATGTTGAACATGCGTCCCGCATAGTGGCGTACCAGAGCCGGGGTGAGTATGCGCATGAATCCGGCCAGGGCGACGAGGGCGGGAGAGTAGGTGTCGATAAGTGCCATCAGTGACCGGTCGTAGCTCTCACGGTCGGGGAACGCCTTATGATCGAGCACCGCGGTTTCAATGCCGGCCTGCGCCGCCCGTTGCAGGCCATGGACGTTCGGGCGATTGCTGATGACGGCGCGGATCTCGATTGGAAGGTCGTTGTCAGCCGAATCGATGATCGCCTGCAGATTGGTGCCGCTCCCGGATATCAAGACCACGACAGGCAGGCGGCCGGTGCCGTTCATGCCAGCGGTCCTGTTATTTCGACACTGGCTTCGGCCCCGTCGGCGGATGCGATCTCGCCGAGACGCCAGGCGGTTTCGCCGCTCTCATTGAGCAGTTTCACGGTCCTTTCCGCATCCTCCGGCGCTACACAGACAACCATGCCGACACCGCAGTTGAAGGTCCGCAACATTTCACTGTTGATAAGATTGCCCTGGGTCTGCAGCCAACTGAATAGGGCGGGAAGCCGCCAGCTGTCGCTGTCGACAATTGCCTTGCATCC
>NATV01000118.1 GCA_003094535.1 gamma proteobacterium symbiont of Ctena orbiculata
AACGCCGCATTCAGCGGCTTGTCCGCTGTAGTGACTGGTTAGCTTGCTTCACGTGAAATACGCCCAAGTGACCAACCCCGACAGAAAAGGAAGCATATATAGAAACACCACTCCCATAAACATTATAACGCCGTCAGCTCCCCTTGTTTTAGCCAGGTGGTAAGGAAGAACAAGCGGCCAGAAAAGGAAAACGAAATATGAATATTCGAAAGGCTCATAAAGCTTCTTTTCTTTCGCATCATTGCTTGTCCAAAGCGCGATGACCAGAGCGTACGAAACAGACCAAATAAAATTGGTTTCTTCCGATGTCACTTGTTTTTTCAGGGCCGCAAAAACTTCGAGCCACGCATACGCTAAGGAGGCAAACAGTAGCCCGAGTACGATCCACTTCTGGTTATTCTTTAACGTCATATTTTCAAGCTGACTTCTAAGTAGCAGGCAACTTGCCTCATAACCCGCCTATTTACACTATTAGTCGTGCAAACTGCCCGCGAATCCTCTGAATTCTGCGGGATAGCAGGCACATTGCACGAAAACAAAACGTGCAATGTGCCTGCTATCTACGTACGGGAGATTAGGATTAGATTGGAACAACCTCCCTGTCAGGTTCATTTTTATACCAATTTTCATTGTCTTACCAGTCATTTTCGATTGCTGTATTTGTCCTGGCAAGAAATAGAGTTGCAAGTTTTCGTGCAATTTGCCTGCTATCACACCGGTCGGCTCACTCGCACTCCGCTTTCTGTTAAACTCCACCTCTTTTATGCGTAAAATAAAGAGGTTATGGGTAGTCAATGAGCGCCAAAGGATACGATGTAATTGTGATCGGCAGCGGTCCCGGCGGCGAGGGTGCCGCCATGAAGCTGGTGAAATCGGGCAAGCGGGTGGCGATCATCGAGGCCTTCGACAAGGTCGGCGGCGGTTGCACCCACTGGGGGACCATCCCCTCCAAGGCGCTGCGGCACAATATCCAGATGTTGCGGGACTTCCGGCGCAATCCGCTGTTTCAGCATACCCATGACCAGATTCAGGTGGAGTATTCCGACCTGATCAAGGCCGCCGGCAAGGTGATCAACGAACAGGTGCGCAGCCGCCTGCGCCACTACGCCCGCAACCGGGTGGATGTGATCCACGGGCGTGCCCGTTTCTGCGGCCCACAACAGATTGAAGTGGTACAGGAGGGGGGCGGTGTCGAGGAGCTGGAAGCAGAGCACTTCGTCATCGCCACCGGGTCCCGTCCCTACCATCCCGAGGATGTGGACTTCAGCCACCCCAATATCCTGGACAGCGATTCGGTGCTGCGCCTCGACCGAACTCCCGACTCGATCACCATCTACGGCGCCGGGGTGATCGGCTGCGAGTACGCCTCCATCTTCTGCAATCTCGATGTGAAGGTGAACCTGGTCAACACCCGCGACCGCCTGCTCTCCTTTCTCGACGACGAGATCACCGACGCCCTCAGCTACCACCTCCGGAACCAGGGTACGGTGATCCGCCACGACGAGGAGTATGAGCTTGTCGAGGCCCTGGACGACGGCGTCGTCCTCCATTGCAAATCGGGGAAGAAGTTCAAGACCGATGTGCTGCTCTGGGCCAACGGCCGCAGCGGCAATACCGAGGCCATGGGTTTGGAGGAGATCGGAGTCTCGATCAACCATCGCGGCCAGATCGAGGTCGACAAGCGCTACGCCACTTCACAACCCCATATCTACGCCGTCGGCGACGTGGTCGGGCCGCCCGCCCTGGCCAGCGCCAGTTACGATCAGGGGCGCTTCGTCGGCGCCCAGATCGCCACCGGCGAGCCCGACTGGCAGTTGATCGAGGAGTTTCCCACCGGGATCTATACCCTGCCGGAGATCAGTTCACTGGGACGCACGGAGCGGGAGCTGACCGCGGAGAAGATCCCTTACGAGGTGGGGCATGCAAGTTTCCGCACCATCGCCCGAGCGCAGATCACCAACCACGAAGTGGGTATGCTGAAGCTGCTGTTCCATCGCGAGACCCTGGAGATCCTCGGCATCCACTGTTTCGGCGAAGGGGCCTCCGAGATCGTCCACATCGGCCAGGCCATCATGGCCCAGCCGGGGGAGGCCAACAGCCTGCTCTATTTCACCGAAAACACCTTCAACTACCCGACCATGGCGGAGGCCTACCGGGTCGCGGCCCTGAATGGACTGAATCGGATCTTTTAATCAGTTGTCAGTCCGCAAATGAACGCAAATGTTTTCTCGTTCCCACGCTCCCGCGCGGGAATGAAGACCTTAGTGTAAATAAAGATCAGGACGTAGGGTGTGGCTTGCCGCACCCTACGTATTTTTGACATCGCGAAGCGGAAATAAACATTTGCGTTCATTCGCGTTCATTTGCGGACTATCTTTCAAACACCCTTGAACACAGGTTTACGTTTTTCAAGGAAGGCCGTCATGCCCTCTTTCTGGTCGTCCGAGGAGAAGCAGAGGCCGAAGGCCTGGCTCTCGATCTGGCAGGCACTGTCCAGCTCGAGGTCCCGGCCCCTGACGATGGCCTGCTTGCTTAAATGAACGGCCAGCGGGCCTTTTTGGCAGATCAATTCAGCCATGGAGAGGGCCTCCTGCATCAGCCTGTCCTGGGGGTAGACATGGTTGACCAGGCCCCAGGACAAGGCTTCGTCCGCCTTGACGTGGCGACCGCTGACGATCATCTCCATCGCCCTGGCGGGACCGATGAGCCTGGAGAGGCGCTGGGTACCTCCGAAACCCGGGGTAATCCCCAGATTGACCTCCGGCTGGCCGAACACGGCATTTTCCGAGGCGATGATCCAGTCGCAGGCGAGCGCCAGTTCACAACCACCACCGAGACAGTAACCGTTGACCAGGGCGATCACCGGTATCGGCAACAGCTCGAGCTGGCGAAAAACCTTTAGCGCGGCCTGGGACAGGGCCATTGCCTCCACTGCCGTCATCATTTGCATTTCACTGATGTCCGCCCCCGCCACAAATGCCTTTTCCCCCGCCCCGGTAATCAACAGCACCCGCGCCTCGTCATTCCCGGCCACTTGCTCCAAGGCGTGTGCAAGCTCCTTGAAGGTCTCGCTATTGAGGGCGTTCAGGCTGGCAGGTCTGTTCAGTGTCAGCAGATAGATGCCCTCAGCGATCGACTCGAAGCCCAAGGTCTGGTAAGCGGAATTGTTCATGATCTTTGCCTATGTTGAGCAGGGACGGCGGATAGTAAAACGGAAATATATCAGGATTCATTAAGGAAGTTCGATTTCCTGCCGCCCTGGAACAATCAGCGTTTCCGTTGATCCTATCCTGACAATGGCATGAATGGAGTGGGGCGTTGCGATATTCACGCAAAAAAAAGCCGCACCCGATGAATCCGGATGCGGCGCATTTTTATAGTGACAAAAATCAGACTTTAAAGCGTTCCACCAGTCCCTTGAGCTGCTCGGCCAGCCTCGCCAGATCGTCGCTGGCCTGGGCCGTCTGCTGGGCACCGGTCGCGGACTGCTCCGCCACCTCGTTGATGCTCACGATACTGCGGTTGATCTCTTCGGTGACCGAGCTCTGCTCCTCGGCAGCGCTGGCGATCTGGGTGTTCATATTGGTGATCTGCTCCACGGCGGTGTTTATGGTCTGCAGCGCCTCGCCGGCGGCAGCGGCCTGCTCCACACCGACCAGGGTCATCTCCTTGCCTTCAGCCATCACCTTTACCGCGTTGTTGGCGCCGTACTGAAGCTTGCTGATCATCTCCTCGATCTCCTGGGTCGACTCCTGGGTGCGCCCGGCCAGGGTGCGGACCTCATCCGCCACCACGGCGAAACCGCGACCCTGCTCGCCTGCCCGGGCCGCCTCGATCGCCGCGTTGAGGGCCAGCAGGTTGGTCTGCTCGGCGATGCTCTTGATCACATCGAGCACCGAACCGATATTCATACTCTCGGATTCGAGCTGCTGGATCACGCCGGCGGCCTCTTCCACCTCTTTGGCCAACTCACCGATGGCATCGATCACCTTGTCGATCACCTGTTTGCCCTGGTGGAAGGTGCTGTCCGCCTCGCGGGCCGCCTCGGCCGCCTCCACTGCATTGCGTGCCACCTCCTGTACCGTGGCGCTCATCTGGTTCATCGCCGTGGCCACCTGTCCGGTCTCTGTCAACTGCTGATTGATGCCCTGTGTGGTCTGAGTGGTCACCGTGGAGGTCTCCTCTGCCGCCGCGGCAAGCTGAGTCACCGAATCCTTGACCTCGTTCATGGCATCATGGAATTTGTCCGCCATCTTGTTGAAGGCATTGGCGATATGGCCAAGTTCATCCTTGTTGCCATATTCCACACGCGCCCCCAGGTCGCCATCGGACAGCTGTTTCGCGGTCTGCTCAATCTGGCTGACGCCCGCCGATATCGTGGAAATCGTCAGGTAGGCCATGGCCAGGCTGATGATCGCACCGACGATCAAACTGGCAATGACCCAGGTGATCATGGAGTGGTAGGCCTCGTCGGTCTCGATGAAAAATGCTTCGGCCTCCTCTTCCTGGAGCGCGATCAGGGATTCGATGGTCCCCTTCATCTCCTCCATGACAGGATTGACCACCCTCAATACCAGGCTTTCCGCTTTATGATAGTGTCCCGTCTTGATACCCTCCTTGATCTTCTCTATTCCCTCCTTTCCAAACTTTTCCAATTCCGCCTGAAACACGGCCGCCAAGCGTTGCTCCTCCGCATCCAGGTGGGAACTCATGAATTCCGCCCAATGTTCGTCGATATCTTTGATGTTGTGGTCGATTCGATCGATATGCACCGACACGGGATGGTCATGCATCGAGGAGAAGGAGGAACTTGGATCGTGCTGCAATGCGAGCAGAACCTGCGATCGGCTATCCTCGGCCGCCTCCAGGATTACTCCCAGTGCATGCATATGCGCCATGTCTTGGTGGAAAAGCTCATCGATGGCATGATCGGCGTTGCGCATACCGTTGAGCCCCATCAGCCCCACGAAGAGCGCCACGAACAGCACCAGGCCGACCATGATATAGAGTTGTAGTTTTATCGGAAGATTGCGAAGAAATGACATTTTTGATCACCCAAAACGGTATAGTGAAATCTACTGTTTTTGCTCTTGACGCAGACTTTCACTTCGCTGTGATCAAATCCCCCTACCTGGAGCCGACATTTATGTCTGATGGTGCAGAGGCAAACACACGCTACAACCTATTATTCGACTTGAATCACAGAACCTTTAATAAAATGACCTTAATTTCACGAATATTTGGCGCGGCCTGGCCAGCCTGATCATCTACATAAACTGCGTGAATCCTACTCCCGCAAGCCAAATGATCCCGCTACGGACCTCATTCCAATCAGGTCCGACTTCAATACCATGAGCGCATGTTCATTTTCCTGTAATATCAGCTCGTTAGAGTATTGGGAATGATCAGTCCTACAATCTACACAAACTGGGGATACAAGGTGTTCGACCGCCGTCGCGACGAGGTCGAGCCTCTATTGGTGCAGGCGCTCGAGGATGGCCGCGCGTTGGAGGTGGGGCTCTACTTCCACGATCCGGCGACCCATGACTGCCTGAACAGCCTCCTGCCGGACAGCGATTGTCTGCTCAACACCCACCTGGATCACCGCCGCCTCAACATCTTCGCCCTCGATGACAGTGACCTGGTGGCACAACTGCGCAGACAGATCGAAAACTCGCTGCAGTGGGGCGCCAGCTACGGTATCAACCACCTCTCCGCCTTTACCCTGACAAGTCGACCTGAATTCCAGCCGGCATTGGAGCAGAAGCTGCTGGAGCACCTGCAGATCCTTAACCGGCTCTGCCGCGAGTACCGCTTCCCGATCCACATCGAAAACACCTATCACGATATCGACCTCTACAGACGGATATTCCTATCGATCAAACGGCACGAACTCGATCATCTCCACTTCTGCTTTGACTTCGGACACGCCAAGGTCTGGTCGATGCAGCCCCTGCGCGCCTGGTTCGATTTCCTCGCCGAACTCGAGGGCGGCGGAAAACGGCTCCACTTCCACCTCCACACCAACCGCGGACTCTCGGACGAACACCTCTCCTTTGTTGAGGCGGAATGGATGGAACTCTGCGATATCGATGAGTACACCACCCCGTGGAACAGCTTCGAGGCCCTGTCGATTATCGAGCAACGGTTTCCTGATGCTCGCAAGGTGATGGAGGTTCCACCCGGCGAGGCGCGGGAAAACCTGCAACGGGTTATCGAGGAGATCGACCACATCGGTCAAAGGGGGCGCAAGAAAAGTGCCTGAGAATCTCCGCGGCATTCAGCAAAACCCCTGATTCCCATCCAACAGGAGGATTGTCGACCAGCGGCGGGATGCGCACTCCCGCCCGTCCCTGCTGGTCGATCAGGGATTAATTGTGCGGGAGGTCACACATTTGGATCCTTTCAAGCCTCCATCTGACCCTGCGGCATTGCCGATGAATAGAATGACGTAGACTCAGGTTTTGGCAGAGTGATGGAACATTCGTGGGAATCCACTGAAATGTACGAGACTTTTTTTGGATTCAAGGATACGCCCTTCAGGTTAAGCGCGGACGAGAAGTTCCGCTACGCCCATAAGAACTACCTGCGCGCTTCCGCATACCTCGCCTACGCCCTGCAACAGAGCGAAGGATTGGTCATGATTACCGGCAAGCCTGGATCCGGTAAAACCACCCTGATCAGGGATGTCATCTCCGAGCTCGAT
Organism: gamma proteobacterium symbiont of Ctena orbiculata; assembly: GCA_003094535.1. Lineage (GTDB taxonomy): Bacteria > Pseudomonadota > Gammaproteobacteria > Chromatiales > Chromatiaceae > Thiodiazotropha. Next base: position 6,707 of record NATV01000118.1, read on the forward strand.
AGTGCGCAGTACTGCACACTCCATCTCGTGACCAGCCAGCTGCATGCCGAGGAACTGTTGCGCAAGATGGCGCTGGAATACGGCTTGCCCGCGGAAACCTACAACAAGGCAACCCTGCTAACCAATATTCACAAGCATCTCAACCTGTTGCATGCACAGGGAAAACATTCGATCCTGTTCCTTGATGAAGCACAAAATCTCTCCCCCACGGGGTTGGAGGAGTTGCGTCTGTTATCCAACCTGCAAGAGGGAAAAGACTCCCTTCTGCAGATCGTACTGATCGGTCACGACGATTTGCGCCAGCTCCTGCTGGGACCTGGCATGGAACATATCCAGCAAAGATTAGTCGCGAGTTGCCAGATTGAGCCAATGACGCCCGGGCAGACGAAGGCCTATATTAGCCATCGCCTTGAACTTGTCGGCTGGCAGCAGGACCCGAAGATTCAGGAAGCGGTCTTTCAGCTTATCCACGAAGCCTCGCAAGGCGTGCCGAGAAACATAAACCATTTGATGAGTCACCTGCTCCTCTTTGCCTCCCTGGAGGAAAAACATACGCTCACGGACGAAGATGCATTGACCATCATCGAAGAACTGGTTGAACAGCAGCGTATCACGCTACCCGGCGAGTACGGTTTCGAGGGCTTTGTCGACAAATACAGGGCAGAAAGTGAACAACGTTTAGTACGACTCGCCGTGGCTGGCCATTCAGTCACCGCCCCACTGCCTGAGACAGCCCCTCCACCTAGTCGCGAACAAATCCTTGAGCCACCGCATACCACCGAACGCCGCGGTGCAGAGCGCCTTGCAGCGGACGATTCGCCTGGCGAAGAACGCAGGGTTGAGCTGGAACCCCCGGATACAGACTGGTTTCTTTGGCATTGTGACCCTGAACCGAGCGATGGGGAGGAGGATGACGGAAGCGACGAGGACTCGCTTCCAGCCGACGCGCCAGCGGAAGAGCCGGCTGAAGAGGAGAGGCGATCCGGACTGTTATTGCCCAATGCCGATGAGATCTGGAATGGAGCAATGGCCTCCCTGGACATGGCATCCGTGTTCAAGGATGCAAGGTTACCAAAGCAGGTCAAAGAGAATAAAAGAGCCGCGAGCCGAACCAGGACAGAGCCGGCCGGTGCCATTGTCGTGAGTGATCGGGAGCATCGCTGGGGCGGGGTCTGGTTTATGTCCAGCGAAAACAGCTCGGCACAAACCCATTGGCGTTCCCACAATGCCAGAGCAACGATAATCGATAGCAGGCTGACCCCTGTGCCCACGCTGAACAACCCGCATAACATCGCTGTCGACGAGAATCTGAGTATGCCGTCGGTGTGGGTCGAGCGCTGTCCGGAAATTAATCCTTCTCCCCCAGGGAACAGGTATAGCCAGCAACAGAAACATGCCGGGAAAAGACCCTTGATACGCTCGATAAACCACATACTCGCCCTTGTCGCATTCGGTGTGGTGTTGATGCTGGTGATACGGCTGTTTCCGGACCAATTCAGTCACCTCTGGGTGAGTATGGAGCCCCGACTTTCTGAACAGGATAACAAGCGAGCGGAAATCGCAACTCCCCCTCCCGCTGAGAGCGACCCTGAGATCAGCCTCCCCGGTGATCCCGTTGAGGTTACCAAGGAGAGAGACAAGGGTGGGCAGCTGTCACCGCCTCCAGCTCCGCAATCGGTCGGTGTGCCGGCAGCGGAGCCGGAAACCGAAACAGGCAATGTCAGCGACGCGCATTCGCTGGAGGTGGGTGACTCTGACATCGACTCCTTTGAAAACATCGAGCTGGCCACCCGCTATATTGTCCATTTCGATTTCAATGGATCGAGGATATCCGGCGACTATCAACCCCTGCTCAAATCGATCAGAGACAAAATGCTGCTCGAAGAGAACAGCTTTTTGAGGATCACAGGCTATGCCGATTTCCAGGGAGAACGAAACTACAACTACCGCCTCTCAATGAAGCGCGCCGAAGAGGTCAAGCGATTTTTCATCACGCGGGGTATCGCCGACGAACGGCTGCTGGTGACGGCTGTCGGTTCGGTCGGCAGAAACGAGCCTAGGCAGGAACGCGTCGATGCCAGGCGGGAGACACGACGGGTCGAGGTTATCCTTTTTCCCAAATAGCGTGCGATCTTGACAACCGGTGCTTGATCACGCTTTCGCCGCAGGTGCCTATCCCAATCCCGTCTGCTGAAGATGAGCACCGAGTTTTTTGTCCGTTTTCTGAATATGTTCGATCAGCCACCCTTTGATGAAGGCCATCAGCTCGCCCAGGACCTTCTCGTCGCCCTGATCAATCCGTTCATTGTATTTCATGACATCATCCACCAGTTTCCTGTGCAACTCTTTGTGAACTTCAGCTTCGCCGTAACGAGTCTGATCCATGAGCTGCTCTTCGTAACTGAAATGGGTGGCGGTGTAATCGATGAGGCCCTTGAGAATTCTTCGCGCCGTCTTGATACTCCGTTTTCCATCCAACTCGAACTTTAATTCATTGGCCATATCCATCAACGCCTTGTGTTGGCGGTCTATCTCTGTGATACCGACGCTGAATTTGGCATCCCAGATGAACGCAGCGTCTTTGTCGCGATCTTGGCGGGTCAATGCAAGCTGGTCGTAATCGACCGTAAAACGATTCAACCAGGCATTGACTTCATTCGCCAAAGCAGCCACCTGAACCGTGGAGGCGGTCAATCGACCAGAGTCTCTGGCCGAATTCTGCGACAGGCTGTCCAATTGCGCGATGTTCTCCCGAATGTTTTCCGAGACTTCAGTCTGATGGTTGGCGCCGTCAGCAATTTGTATGTTCATGGAATTGATACTGCTGACCGCTTCCTGGATTACACTCAACATCTTGCCGGCGCTTGCCGCCTGATCGACGGTTTCCGCCGTCCGTCGGTTACTGCGTTCCATCACATCCACGGCCTGGTGAGATCCCGCCTGAAGCTGATCGATCATGCTGTTTATGCGCACTGTCTCTTCCTGGGTGCGCCGTGCCAAAGATCGAACCTCATCCGCAACCACGGCAAAACCGCGTCCCTGCTCACCGGCCCTGGCTGCCTCGATGGCTGCATTCAACGCCAGGAGATTGGTTTGATCGGCAATACCGCGGATCGCCTCGAGAATGCCGCCGATATTCGCGCTGTCGTCTTCAAGCTTTTTAACCGCCGTGGCGACCTGTTCAAGCTCCCCCGCCAGGCTGTTTATCGAACTGATGGTTTTATCGACCTCATTCTGGCCATTGACCACCGCCTGATTGGCGCTCTCTGCGTGCTCCGCTGCCTGGTTGCTCTTTGCCGCGACGCCCTGAATGGAGTCCGCCAGGGTATCCACCGCTTCCACGGCCTGGGCGATCTCATCGGCCTGGCGCTGAATATCCACCGCTGTTTTGCGTCCAGTGTCCACCATCTGCGCTGTGACTGTACCAAGATGCTGGGACGATCCGACCACACCGGATACCGCGAGAGAGAATCCGTCGCTGATATCTTTAAAGGCAGTGCCAATCTGGTTGAGTTCATCGCGGGTATCGATATCGAGACGCTGGGTAAGGTCACCCTCCGACATCTGGTCCGAGGCGTTGCGCAGACGCTCCAGATTACCGGTCAGGCTCAAATAGACACCAGTGGAAAACAGAAACAGCATTACGGATGCCGTACCCACCACGATATAGTGGCGCAGAAAGAACTGGCCGGCGGCATAGAGCTCAAAGCTGAGATAACCTATGGTGACCAGGAACAGGACGATTACCAGGGCAAACTTGACACTGTAGGAGAGCTGATTTGTCAAGGAAACGATGGGAGCCATAAGGTTGTTCATAAGTCACCCCCGTGACCGGTATGTCTATCTATAGTTAGCGTTTACCTCTGATTTTTCTTGAAATATCGGCAGGTGATCTTATCCGGCGCAAAATAAGCCAACCTCTCAGGATGCATGATTCCTTCATATAAACATGCAGTTAGCGTTTAATCTTGCGAAGCGTCCTTTCGGTCCAAAAGCTATTGTTAAGATCACTGTTGAAATCGACCACCTTGCGCGGAATCACCGCCAGGCTCTCCTGGCCGGTTCGCAGATCGACACCGTACCAATATTTCCAGAACAGCGCCCTTGGATCGCCCTCGCCTTCTGTGTTGACCAGCCCCCAATCCCTATCGATGATCTTTATCAGCTTGTCTTTTTTATAGTAGAGCGTTCGATAGTCGGCAAAGCTTTCGGTGTCCACATAACTGATACGATAGTCGTACCACCAGTACTTGAACTTTGTCGTACTCTTGAGGCCGTAGACTTCTCTATCCACTTGCCGGCAGCTGCGTTCGGGTACCCTTCCCGTGAAGCGGAACAGCTTACCCTCCAGCGCTTCCATCATGCCAAGACAGCTGCGCATCTTTTTCTTCCCCAACAGCTCATGGGTCTCATCATCCGGCTTGCGCAACGTTACGTCGCCAAAGGTGAATACGCTGCCACCCCATGCATCTTCATGCCTTGGTTGGGCAAAACGTCTAATCTTGCGCAACCTGGGCAACCACACCATGTAGTCCTTGCTCTTTTCATCATCCTTGTACTCGGTGATCAGCATACCGGTACCGCGCAGATTGCCGGAGTGAAAGATCGCAAGGTCGCGGGAACGGATCGCGTCATCTTCCGCATACTTGTTATTCAGGTGCCTTTCCACGGCCGTGGTTATGGGACTTCCACGCCGCGGCTTGTTGACCAATACGCTGAGCGTCTTGCCACGACGCTTGACGGAGAAGTTATCAAAGGCATAGAAATGATTGGCAAAATAGACCTGTCTGGCGATTGCAGTTGCGTCTGGCTCCGCATCCGGCGCCGGATAGGCCAGATTCCGATCAACACCTGCCTGGATATTCGTTGCCTGCACACCTGCGAGGAGCGTCAGGCATAGTCTGCTTTTCAATGAGAGATTGAACCTTGTCATGCTTATATCCTCCAGCTTGAGCATCATCGGCCTATTTTTTCATTTCACGAGTGAACTTGAAGATAGCCTGTTTGATGCGATCGAGATCGCCAGTGGCCAGATAGTCCTCGCGGAGTCTCTGTTTGAACTTCATGGATAGCTTTTCATAGAAGATGTAACTGCCCGGCGACTTTTTTTGCAGATAGGCCGAAAAACCTTCCAGGTCCATCAGCTGTGGCGACTCACTGTCCAGGCTTCCCAGCCAGTCAGAGTTGGCAGGGGGAATGAATTCATTGGCTTTGAACTCGGCAACATCGGCCTCAACGGCCTCTATGTAACCGGGATCGACAGCATAGACTGCACCGCAAACACAGATACCGACCAACAGACAGCCAGTGAGAGACGGGCAGATCCGGGTGGACTCAGATGACATGAAAGATCTCCTATATCTATCGTTACTTTATAAACGATGTTTCTTAATTATTATTTTGCTAGCGTGATCGCGGCCCAAATCGCTAGCGTCAAATTCAATACCTTAATCTTACTGTAGCTATAGCATTGCTGGGGGTTATTAAATGATCAGTGTAATTTAAACAACCGTGCTATAAAACCAAACAGGTTCGCAAAAAAAAGATGCCACCCAGGAAATACCACAAACAGATAGCTTCGGTTAAGCCCGGGTGAGTAATCAACAAGCGGTATTTATCTAGGTCTTCACACTTTATGCAATATATTGAGTAGTGCAACATTGATCTTGTAGTGGATCATGCAGAAAACATGATATAAGAAGAAAAGGGAAGAAATGCAGTCGCGCGAAAGGAATCTGAATAATGTTCGAGAAGCTGTCTCTTATCCTGAAGTCATCGTCAAAGATCACGTTCGATCCACTTCATCGGAATGCGAAACTCAGCCCCCTCAAGTATGGTCCTGTCAAAGGACGTTTCTTCTATTTCTTGATGGCGCTCCTCAATACCAAAGACATCATTCAAATGAAGCGCCTTACAGTGTCTCATTTCCGTGAATTGATAGAGGCGCACCCTGAAGCAATTCCAAACATCTTCTGGCCCTATCAATGCAGGAGTTGGAACTCATCGACGCGGATTGATTTTCTCTATAACCACTTCTTAACGCTGCCGGATCTCAAATATCATGTCGAATGCCACACTAGTCATCAACGCATCATTGCGGATGCGGATGATATCTACCCGGGACTTCGAATAGTGGTTGATCAGAATAGCCTGTTCATGAGGGAAGGAATGATCACCCTCAATATTTATGTGGGGTATGAACGTATCTTTACCCTTGCCTTTTCACTCTGCAGGAACGACAGGGGAAGGATCTGCGCCATTGCCGGCGCGATCCAGGGTCGGAGAATGGCAAATGTCACAGACCTCTATCGCGATATGACAAAAAAGACCTACGGCATCAGACCCCGCGATCTGATGGTTGAGGTGTTTCAGATTGTATGTAGACTGGCTGGTGTTGAACAAATCTATGCTGTCTCTGAATCCCATCGGCAACACAAGCACCACTTCTACCAGTTGAAAAACAAACAGAGCAGGCTGAATCTCAATTATGATGAGGTCTGGTCGGAGCGCAGTGGCATCCGATGCAGTGACGCCTTTTATGAACTACCTGTCAGGCCGGCGAGAAAGCCTATGAGCCGTATCATCGCAAAAAAGCGCTCTATGTATCGCAATCGCTATGCCTTGCTTGAGAGACTGGAACAAGAGATCGAGCAAGGTCTTTCATCCTATGGATCCTGGGTGCTTCATGAGTCTCGCTTCTGCAACTCGGATATTAGGTTTGCAGGAGATGGATGGGGAATATAAAAAGCCCACCCCGGTAATGCGACAGAGGGCTATTTAACAACCGTTGTGGCGCCAACAGAGCCCGGTGCCAATTGTCAACTGCAGTGGTAATAATACCAATTTCACCTTTTCGCTCTTGTCAGGAATTAAACTCCTGCTATTAGTTAGTAGGTAACCTTGTCAATGCAGATGCCGGTCCGACGGCGAAAAGCCCCCAGGTTACCATTTAGGTATTCAACGCCGCGGACCGGCACCTGCACCCTTACGTTGATCCGGAAGCGGGAGAACCGGAGGCAGTTTCCGATTCTCTCCTCGGGCCAGCTATTGCTCTATCACCAGAACGGCAATCAACAGCAGTATGAGTGTCATCTCGACGAGAGTGATCAAGACGATCCAACGGGTGATACGTCGTGCCGATGGCTTCATCGGCTGCCAGATCTTCTGCATATACCAGCGCCAGGGCGGCAACCAGGACCAGCGGTGCCACGACTGCAGATAGCTGTGCATGTCCCGTCCCCACTGGATGAGGCTGCGATCAACCTCATCCAATCGCTGCCGACGTTGCGACTCTTCGGTACCGGAATAGTCATCCCTAATAGTAAGGCTGCTGCCACTGCCGGTTGCTTGCACGACCTCGAACCTGGTGGAGCTTTTGAGTAGATGCTGGTAGATGACCCGTATGCCATTGTCGATTCGTTCCACGCTGAGCTCAGACTTCTCATGCTTGCCGTTGCTGAGATTGAGGGCTTCGAAGCTGAAACGATCCTTGCCCACGGACTCCCATCGCACTATCTCGAGCAGCGAGTTGATGCGATAGAGGCGCTCCAAGTCCTCAATGAAACTCTGCAGCTGGACCGGTGAGAGCGGTGTTTCGACGCTGATCCAGGCCGCGTCTTCCGTTGGAACGGCAGTCATGACCCGGGATGGGGAACAACCAGTAGCGGGACTTGGAGTGCTTGTACCAGCGTCCCAAGATCCATCCGGGAACGCAACCCATCCACACCCTTGGGCCGTGGTGAGCCGATGATAACCAGGTCGAACGCCGCACCCCTGCTGGCATCGAGCAGACATTCTGCCGGCTTGCCAAACCGGGACTCATAGCTGAAACCGGCACCGGTCTCCCGGGTGGCTCGACCCAGTCGTTCCACCACCTCGGCGACCTCGCCGTCAAGCCGGCCCTCAAGATAGCTACCGAAGCGGTCACGGGTCACCGCATTGTTGAGCCAGTCGTCGCCCATCATCCCCTTCCATAACTCGGGAACCACAATCAGGTGGTGCAGCGCAACCTCGCTGTGACAAAAGCGCAAGGCCTGCTCTTCCGCCGCACGGGCCCCGTCGGTGCCGTGGCTGGCACAGAGTATTCGCTTGGGATTCATCGATGCCTGTACAGCCCGGCAGGCTCGCTGCCGGGCCTCATGCGCTCAACTGAAGAAGTAGACACCCAGGGCGATCAGCAGCGCCAGAACAAGGGCGATAAAGTCCTCGTGCCGGTCGCTGGCAAAGATCGAGAGTGCAGAGCCACGATGGAACTTGGCACCCGCCTCTTCCTGTAGATCGATATCTTGGCTATGTTGATCGGTCATGTAATTTCTCCTCCGGATTAGATGGTTTCCTGCACAAACAGCATGATCACAAGCAGCGAAAGCAGCGCCTTGGCGGTACCCACCACGCCACCGATCACCAGCGGCTGCCCCCCCGCCTGCTTGATCGAGGCCACGGTTATCTGCATGCCCAGTCCGGTGAGTCCGAAGGCGAACAGCAGGGTGATCCACTGCCTGAATTTCTTGATCTTCTTCGCTGTATGCCGCACCGCCTTGTGCGCACCCTTGAGGATCTTGTTGGCATCCTTGGAGAGTATCTTGGCATTCACCAGTCCCCGTAGCGTGGCATCGTCATCGATGCTCATCACCTTGCGGTTCTCGATCAAGCGTGTCAGCGCCGCCTGGCGGTCGACGCGCTGAACCACGGGTAGCTCCTGCTGCAGACTCGCGATCTGGGCCGGCTTCAGCAGCTTCTCATCGGCAATGTCATTGTCGAAATATTTACCCTTGTAATGGTTGGCGGGTGCGAAGATGCCGGTGGATGAGAGAGCGAACATGAGAATGAAGCCGATCACGAAGACGGGAAATTTCTCGAATATCACCCGTCCCGTGTTGACCGTTTCCGCACCCTCTTCCCGCCGCACGTACCAGAGCGCCAGCCAGAGCACGATGATGGGGAGGAACAACACCCTGGTGATATTGAAGATCTCCGCCACTTTAAGCGTTTCGATGCCGTCCGGCTGGTAGGCCAGTGCCGCGCCGGCCACCTGGGCCGAGTTGAGAATGCCGGTGCCGGCCCAGGCACCGAACTGGATATGACCCAGGCTCAACAGCTGTCCGATCACCGGAAAGAGAAACATACAACCGACGCCCCAGAGCAGGATGGTGCCGATGGTATAGGCGATCTCCACCGATTTTGCCTGCACAACCGGTGCCGCGGCGACGGTCGCCGATACCCCGCATACCCCCATACCGGCGGAAAGCACGCCGCCCATGGAGTTGGGTATGTTGCGCCGGCGTGCGAACCAGAGCACCAGGCCGACGGAGCCGAGTACGAAAAAGCCGATCAGCACCACAGAGAGACGGCCGAGGTGGGCCAGTTCGGCAAGGCTGTAGAGCGTGCCCAGCAGAATCACACCGGTCTTCAAACCCAGTCTCGACATGCGGATGCCGTTCTCGGCCCATTCGGGAATCTTGAATACATTCACGATCAGGATGCCGGCGAGAATGCCCAGCACCACATAGTTCAGTCCCAGTACCTGGTGCAGATACTTCGCCCCCATAACCGGGCCCAGGCCCTTGCTCAGCACGGCCACGAAGGGTGCGAGATACCAACGCACGAACATCGCGACCAAGAGAATGAAAATAACCCCCGCCACGGTGGAGAGGTAGTAGTCCAGGTTCCCCTCTTCATGGGTTCCGAAATAGTGCCAAAGACCCACCACGACAGCGATCACCCCTGCTGTGTAGGCAAGGCCGGTCATCTCACCCAGGTATTTAGCGTTCTTAAGATAGCCAATCAGCCCCTCCTGGAGGCCGAATTGCGCGGTTGCGCCGATAATCAGGAAAATGACGCCCATGATCAACAGCGCCGGATGCTTATGGGTATATACCATCGACTGCCCCTCCTTTTGCGTATGGTTCCTTGAGATGCAGCTGAACCAATTGTTGTTTTCAGAAAACCATAGATACAGCGTGGTAAACTATATTCCGTTTCAATCCCTCATTTCAACCGGTCCCAGGCACTGGGCCATAACCGCCAGGCAATGGCGGCCGTCGCTGACGCTTAACTTTTTCAGCTTGGCAGCCTGCTGAAAACACAATCGATCCTGCCGCAAACCGTCTTCAAGACAGCGACATCCAGCAGGCAATTCGATGATCAGTGTGGACTGTCTGGCTACAGCTCTCGCAAGACACCAACCGCATTGCGCAGCTTGCCATGCAAGGCTTTGATCTCTTTGTCACTTAGGTCATGCAACATCTGTCGCTCTATCTGAGCGATCACCTTGTCACTACGGGAGAGCAGTCGTTTTCCTTCCGTGGTCAGGCTGATATGGATAATTCGCCCATGGTTGGGATCGGGTTTGCGTACTATCCAACCCTTCTTCTCCATCCCCTTGATCAGCTCGTTGGCGGCTTGGGGGGAAACCATCGTGCGTTCGGCCAACTTGGCATTGGAGAGTTTTCCACTGCTGTAAAAGACGGAGAGTGCGGTGTATTGCCCTAAGGTCAGCCCCAGGGGATCGAGTACCCGGCGAAAACTCCTTCTCAATGCCCGATCCAGGCGCCCGACCATATAGGCCACACCTGCTGGTTTGTCCGATTGGTATTGTAGATTATCATTACCCAATGAATCAGCGGATGGTTGACTCATATTGCTGGTCATTTTTCTCTTTTCCTCAACTCTAATCCGAGAAATAGTATTTTTTCGTTATTTTTTTAGATTATGAAAGGCTGAGCATAGAGTATCTCACCCTATCAATCCACTTAATATAATTTTACCCGCCGAGAATTCGCTACCAGTAGTATATCTGTATCAATCAACATAACGTCGCTGGCGGGGGTGTCATTACGGCAACCGGTGAGCGAAACCGATGGCGAAGCGTTCCGGCTAACCCGGGTGCATCCATTATCAGAGAGATTGGCTACACTTACTTCCAATCACATGACGACAGAAGGTGATGACAATGCCGATGACTCTGATCTCCAACGCGTTCTCAGACGGCGGTGGTATCCCCATGGAATATACCTGCCAGGGCGCCGACATATCGCCCCAGTTGGCATGGGACGGTGTACCGGAGAACACCCGAAGTCTGGTACTGATCGTTGACGATCCTGACGCCCCCGATCCCCTGGCACCCAAGATGGTCTGGGTCCATTGGGTGCTCTTCAACCTGCCGCCGGAGACGCGCGAACTGCCCAAGGCCATCTCACCCGCCGACCTTCCCGGGGCAACAGGCGAAGGGATCAATGACTGGAATCGAACCGGTTATGGCGGCCCTTGTCCGCCGATCGGCCGGCACCGCTACTTCCACAAGCTCTATGCCCTGGACACCCTGCTGGAGGGTCTTGATAACCCCACCAAGGCGGAGGTGGAACAGGCTATGGAGGGACATGTCATTACTGAGGCGGTATTGATGGGAACCTATCTCAAATCTTCCTGATTAGATATTTTCAAACAAAACCCGCGCTCGCGTCATCATGCCTCGCGCATCGGTGTGCGGGATAGTTGGCGGGAATCCGCTCTCTCTTGCAAGCTGCAGGCGATAGCGAAGCGAGAGGGATAGAGGAATGATTTCACACACCAACCTTCTCAACGGCCGGGCAGATAAAAGCAAAACCCGGTGTCGATCTGGTCAAGTGGATTGGAGTCAGATTTAGCGAAGCGCCTTAGATCAGGGTTTGCGATCAATGAAATCCGCTTTGGGAAAAGCGATCCGAAGCGAAGCCTCGCTTAGTTCTTGACTCCACCCATGGCGCTTTAGAAGCTGCAGCTGTGCAATGACCGGATTCCATTCCGAATCGAGCACCTCTTCGGGATATGTTTCGCGCACTTCCATTACAGCGTCCAAGGGAAAGTCAATCTCATCTGATTTCAACATGGCCGTTTCCTCTTGTTCATCTGAAGACTGAATCAAGATCGCATGCATACTTCTTGTTCCTTATTTCTGTAGCAAACAGATCTCTGAATAGTCACAATCTAGATTGATGCAAGATTAAAGCCATAAAAGAATGTACCGCATCATCAGGAAATTACGCCAAGCCAAGAGAGTGTACCTGTCGGCTTTTGTAAAACTATTCGACAGATTTTGCTTCCTCGATCACGGACCGTGAGCAAACGGGAAAGCAACAAAATAGTGCGGGTTGCGAGACCGGTCACACAGGCCACTCAGTCAGACTGACGGTTGGTTGATGCGCCCGTTCCAACGCGCCAAGGCGTGCTCCACACCATGCAGGCCATGGAGCAGGTCCACCCCCTCGGGCAACTCCGCGGCATGATTGAAAGCCGCTCCGCCGACCCAGATTTCCGTTTTTGCATCGATCATCTGACGCAAGCCGCTCAACATGACGATGGCGTCGTCAAGTTTAAAATTGCCGCTGAAGGAGAGACCGATCACATCCACCCTGTGGTGCAGTGCCGCCTCCCTGATGTCGCGGAACGGCATTTCGATACCGAACGAGATGACATCCGCGCCCCCCAGCCTCAACAATGCCTCCACCATCAACAGCCCAAGACTGTGCATCTCGCCGGGCAGCGTTGTCAACATCACTCGCGGTCCGGAACCCAGGTGACTGCTCTCCGCCAGGGATTGGCGCACCAGGTTCTTGATCAGTTCCGTGTAGAGATGTTCTTCGTATATCGCCAGATCACCATCACTCCAGGCCTCCCCCACCTTATGGTTGGCCGGAACCATGACGCTGTGGATGAAGGCTCTAAGACCCAGGGCCTGTAGCTGTTGATTGAGCCATTGGTGCAGATCGATGGCATCGCCTGCCTTGAGAAGATCGATCAAGCGCTCGAAATCGAATTCAACCTTCGGCCTTTTCAACAGGTCTGTCAGCTCGTTGATATCGAGGGCCATCAGCTTTCCTGGCCTGCGTCCCTGATCCACCAGCTGCCGGATCAGCACAAGCTTGTTGAGCTCCTCGTCGCTATAGATTCGATCGCCATTTTCGTCACGCGCCGGCATGGGATATTTGTAGCGTCTCTCCCACATCCGCAGCAGATCCTTCGGAATACCCGAAATGCGGGATACATCGCTGATGGTGTGATTACCGTTCATCTGATCATTTCCCTGGCACAGGGTATCCGGTCGGCACCGTGAATCTTCGTTTCAACATGCGCACCATTGTACCCAGCAACGGCAGTTGTTGGTAAAGATCGGCGGCATCCCAGTAGTCACGATGCCGGACGACCCGTCCATCTTTTGAAAACTTCAGTTGCGAAACCCCCTCGATGGAGATCTTCCTGCCCCGCAGGGCACAGCTGAAGATCCAGCTGATCCAGGCGACATCACCATCGATCTGAATCTGTTCCACGGTGAAAGCGGGATTTTTCGTGGTGTCGAACATATGCTGAAAGACCGCGGCAATCTGCGCCGGGCCCTGTACATGATTGAATGGATCCTGAAAGCTTGCCGACTCGTGATAGAACTCGCCGATGCCGATCAAAGACGAGGCTGAGAGGTTCTGGTACCAATCCACCAGCATCTCGATCTTCATCACTCCGCCGCCTTCTTCAACAACAGGAATCTGAGGCTGTCGGGCAGCCGGCTCAGCAGCTTCATCCAGTATGTGAAGCGCCGCGGAAAGTGGATTTCGAAGTGCCCCTGCCCGATCCCTTTCACTATCTCCGCAGCGGCCTGTTCGGCGCTTAACAGGGAAGGCATATGAAAGTCGTTCTGCTCGGTGAGGCGGGTATCCACAAAACCGGGATTGACCAGGTAGACACCGATCCCCTTTGCGGAAAGGTCGGTATAGAGAATCTGCGCCAGGTTTATCAAGGCTGCCTTGCCGGGCCCGTAGGCGAGCGCCTTTGGCAGGCCTGCATAACCAGCAACGCTCGCCAATAGGCAGATCCCGCCATTCGCCTGGTTGAGATAGCAGGGCAGGATGGCATCCAGCAGATTGTAAGCACCCTGCAAATTGGTTTCGAGACCCTCTCTGACAACTGATAAATCGAAGGTCCAGCTTCGCATAGGCGTATAGACACCCGCGCAATAGACAACCATGTCGATTCTCCCCCACTGGATCAGCAGTTCATCCCGTATCCATTTCAGGGAATCCGCATGGGTGACATCGAGGGGCATGATAAGCGCATCCTCCCCCGCGACCTTATGCAGATCCGCTTCTCTTCTCGCGCTGACGGCCAAGCGTGCACCTTCTTGCTTCAATTGAGTTGCCAAGGCAGCACCGATTCCGCTGCTGGCCCCGATGATCCAGACCCGTTTTTCGTGCCAATCGGTTATCCGTGGATTCAGGCTCATGAGCCGCGTCTCTTGAAAAAAAGCAGGACTTCACCGAGGCGAAACCCGAACTTCTTCATCACCGAACGGTTAAGCAGAACACCCTCTTCCTGCAGGTACATCCAGTCATCGAAAGTGACCTCATACACCTTCTCGCCCACTGGCAATCTCAGGCTGTAAGCCCATTGCAGTGCATTGCCTGATATACGTCCCTGGGCACGACCTACCACATCGTCCGCGGTGCCCGTGTACTCATCCTCACCGGTCTTGGTCAAGCGCCAGATGCGCTGCTGTTTAGTGCCGTCACTGTAGGTGAACTGTTCATCCAACACGCCATGGTCGCCCTCCCAACTGGCTTCGACGACGACCTTGAAGCGCTTGACCACGGTACCATCCCGTTTCTGGAACATGCCCCAGCCGTCTATGGTGCCGTTGAAGTACTCCTCCAGCTTCAATACCGGGCGTTCACCCTGATAGGTGGAGAGATCCACCCCGGCACAGCCGGTCAAGGTTATCGCGGTCAGCAGTGCCATTGGTTTAAACAGCATAATGAACCTCCAGGGATCTGCGCCAGCGAATCAAGAGTGCGGCGGAGAGTAGTTTGATCAGACAGGGAATACCGGCATAGATGACGGCAAGGGCAGTCAAACCGCCATCGCCGCCCGGTTGATATCCCAGTCCTGCGAGCAGCGGCAAACCCAATCCGGCCGCCAAGGCCAGTACACCCTTGTTGATCAGACTCCAGATGCCGAAGTAACTGCCGGTACTGCCACGATCCTCCTCGGGAATGATATCGGCGGCGATGGCAGCAGGCAGCGCCAGATCGGCCCCAAGGGCTGCACCGGACATCAGGCAGATCAGCAGATAGGGTATAAGATCATTCGCACCAAGCTGTACCGCCCAGATAAATCCAACCACGGCAACCAGGGTGCCGACAGCCCATGTCAGGCTCTTGCCGAAACGGCGCGAGAGTCTCAGCCAGATGGGTAGCGAGAGGGCACCGCTGACAAAATAGGTGGCGAGAAAGAGACCGCTGTAGGCCTCCAGCTTGAGTACATCCGCAATATAGAAGAGCGCAAGGGTTGCGGCGATCGCGACCGCAAGGCCGTTGAGCAGAAACAGTGTCGCCAGGCGGCGAAATGGTGATTGCCGCAGGGGGCGCAACAGGCCCCTGGTATGCAATGGGTGGCTGGTTGGCAGCGGAAATTGTCGCAGCAACAGCCAGACCGCGAGCAACAAAAAGAGCGCGAAGACCAGACTGTAGGGCAACCAGCGGCTGACACCTTGAAACCAGTATGCGAACAGCATGGGCAGGAGGCTGGCGAGGATCACCCCCAGCAGTCCAAAACCCTCGCGAAAGGCCACCAGCCGGGTACGCTCATGGCTGTCCCGGCTTGCATTCGCTCCCCAGGCGAGATAGGTGATATTGAGCGCACTGTGAGCGGTATAGACCAGGACCAGTGCGGCACCGAACCAAACGGCAAGCTGCCACTGCAGCATCTCCGGCGGATTGAAGAGCGCCGCATAGGCAAGCACCAGGATAGCCGCCGCCGCGGCTGCCAGCAGTGCCCAGCCCCTGCGCTGCCGCTGCATCAAGTCGGCCAACCTGCCCAACCAGGGATCCTGCAGTGTATCCAATGCCCGCGATGCCAGCAGGATAGCCCCGGTCAACGCCAATCCAAGTCCCAGTTCATCCCCATACAGCTTGGGCGTATGGATATAGACAGGCAGAGCCGCCATCGCCATAGGCGCGCCCAGCAGGCCATAGGCGAGTCGTTGCATCGGAGTCATTGGGCTTGCCCCAAGAGTTCGCTGCGCAACCCGGGCTTACGGCTGGCAGGACTGAGCCATATGCCGAAAAATGCGGCCGCCAGTTCCGGGTCGTCGATCCGGCCAAGATAGTCTGTCCCGGTGTAGAAACGCGCGCCCTCACCGGGAAGATGTAGTCCGACAATTGCATCCCCGGCGGAAACATCGCGGAAAACCGATTCCAATTGATCCAATACTCCCTCCCTATCCGTTAACGCACGGCCGCGGATCTTTTCGATCTCCTTGAGGGAGGTCTTCGCCAGTTGCTCCCGACTGATAGCCATGCGATAGACGATCTCGAGGGCGTGGGGACTATTCGGGCCATATCGCCCAAGCGGTGCATAGAGGGTCGCCCGGTAGATCCTGATACCCCACCAGGTGAGGTCGCCACTACCCACTGTCTGAAATGAAGGGTAATCATCCAGCGGACTTACCCTGGCACTAACACTCACAGTCGCCAGGCAGAGCAAGAGGAACAGACCGAAGATGACGGGTAAGGATTTCATGCTTCCCTTACCTTCACCAGGGCACACTGCATGACATCGATTCTTCCCTCATCGAAGCCGACTTCGCAATAGGTGAGATAGAATTCCCATAGGCGCGCAAATGCCATATCGAACCCCAATGCGAGGAGCTGTTCCCGCCTGGCAAGGAATGTCGATCGCCAGCGGCGCAGGGTCTCGGCATAGTCGGCAGCGAAGGATTCTGTCGTCTCGATCTCAAATCCGTTGCTGCTAGCAAGATCATCCAGGCGCTCAGGGGATGGCAGCATGCCGCCGGGGAAAATGTACTGTTGGATGAAGTCGCTGCGACGACGATAAGCCTCGAACAGATCGTTGCGTATGACGATAGTCTGTATCGCGGCCCTGCCACCCATGTTCAGCAGTTCATTCAGTTTGCCGAAATAGCACACCCAATAGGCCTCTCCCACGGCCTCCAACATCTCGATGGAGACGATGTGATCGTATTTGCCACTGAGTGCGCGATAGTCCTTCAAATGCAGACTCACCCCCCCTCCAGACCTGCGTCGACAATCCGATCCCTGGCATAATCCAACTGGCTGGGTGAAAGGGTCACACCCTCTATCTCAATGCCCTCCCTGGCCGCATGCTCTGCAAAACCGCCCCAGCCGCAGCCTATTTCCAATACGGAATCCCCCCGTTTGGCGCCTGTCATCTCGATCATGCGCCGGTACTTGTGCCCCTGGGCCTGGGCCAGGTCGCCATCAATACCATCCTGGAAACGGGCACTGGAGTAGGTCATGGTGTCATCCAGCCATGCCCCATAGAAGTCATTGCCCAGATCGTAGTGGGCCTCGATATTGCGCGAACTTCCCCGCCGGCTGTTGGGCCGCAACAGATGACGCATACGGTAGAAGATGTTCAACAGGCGATTACGCTTAAAGGCCTTCTCCAAGGCTGTCTTGTTCCGCAATGCGATACGCAACAGTGCGCTCAGATCACTGCAACTCACCTCCCCATCCCGATAGCATTCGGCCAATCCCACATCGCCGCCACGAAAAATCCTTTTCAGGGCAGACCAGGTGTGGAACTGGATATCGGCATGGGGTGTACTGCCGTCACCGAAACTGAGTTGATAACCCTCTGGCGTGGTCAGTGTCAGCGTGCCTTCACGGATCTTGCTCAACACAGCGATAAGGGGTCTGATCCGCCAGGGTAGCACCTGGGGATCGAGGACGGTGGTCAAACTATTCACTTCGCGGTCTCCTCCATCGATGACGATGATCGAGTAGTCAATGACACCCCCTTGAGCCATAAACGCAGGGCCTGCCAGTGGATGCGCACGATGACGCCCAGGGTCAACAATGGCTGTTTCAAGAGAGTGGCTAATAGGGTTCTGTTGTTCAGCGGTTGCGACCTGCCCCAGATGGCGGTATTCAACTGCAGCTTCCCTTTGTCGTAGTAGTCGATTTGCACCCTGGGCGCATCACGGTCGATCCTGATATGGAACTTGTAGCCGCCACTGACTGGAAAGAAAGGGGAGACATAAAGCCGCTTTTCCGACTCGATCCCGGCGAACGATCCGTCCGCACGGGGTTGCAAAACATAACAGTGGCGCTCACCAAAGGTATTGTTGACCTCCGCGACAACCGCGCCGATCCTTCCGTCCACCCGACGGCAGTACCAGAAACTCACCGGGTTAAAGAGATAGCCGAATATCCTAGGAAAGGTCTGTAACCAGAGTCCACCGGTGCAATCATGGATACCCGCCTCGGCAAGACGTTCGCCTACCCAGTGGCAGGGATCCCGACCGTCGCCATAATCCTTATAGTGAAAAGCCAGAGGCCGCCAGCGATTGATACCGAACAGCCAGGAACCATGTCGCTCAAGCCCATCCAGGTTGATCAGCAGAAAAAAGACCGAATAGACAAACCGGTTTTCCACCGGCAAACGGCGCCGATGCATCACCCGGCCAATAACAACCCGGCTCAGATCACAGCTTTCCATGGTGCCTCCACGTTGAAATCGCCGATGATTCGCAAGGCTGACTTGAGACCATCCTCATGGAATCCGTAACCGCACCAGGCACCGCAAAACCAGGCATGGTTGCGGCCCTGTATGCTGTTCAGCATCGCCTGAGCATCGATGGCGGACTGGTTGAAAACCGGGTGGTCGTATTGGTAGGTGGCGATCGGGTCCCTGGGCATCTGCTGCGGATCGGGATTCAGGGTGACCATGAGCGGTGTCTCGAAGGGCAGCCGCTGCAGCCGGTTGAGGAGATAGGAGACACAGACCGTTTGCCCCGTTTCACCCAGGGACCGGTAGTTCCACGCCGACCATAGCGACTCACGGTCCGGTAAAAAGCGACGGTCTGTATGCAGTACCGCGGTGTTGGGTTGATAGTCGAACGCACCCAGCAGCGCCCTCTCCCGGGGATCGGCATCCCTGAGCATCCGCAGGGTGTCGGGTGCGTGGGTGGCAAAGATCACCGCATCGTAGCGGGTATGCGACTGACTCGACTCCACCACCACCCTGTCTTCCTGCCGGGTCACGCGATTCACCGGTGCATTGAGCCGTATATCCAGTGGTTGTGCCAACTTCTCCACATAACTTCGTCCGCCACCGATCAAGCTGCGCCATTGCGGCCGCCCCTTGATCTGCAGCAGGCGGTGATTGATACAGAACCTGAGAAAGGTGGCGGCGGGAAAGCCGAGGATCTCATCAGGCGATGAGGACCAGATCGCCGCCGCCATCGGCAGCAGGTACCAGGTGCGAAACCACGCCGAATAGCCCTGCCGATCCAACAGGCCTCCCAGGGTCACCCGACGTTGCTCGGACCAGGCCAGCAGTCCCTGCGCCCGGCTGTTGAAGTGGACAATCTCCTGCAACATGCGCCAATAGTTGAGACGGATCAGATTGCGCCGCTGGGCGAACAGGGTCCCCAGGTTGGCCCCGGCCCATTCCAGGTCGGCCTCGGGAACAGAGACGCTGAACGACATTTCAGTCTCGTGGGTAGCGATACCCAGATGATCGAACAGTTTGATCAGGTTGGGATAGGTCAGATCGTTGTAGACGAGAAAACCCGTATCAACCGGATGGGTCGTGCCGTCCAGGGTCACATCAACGGTGTGGGTATGCCCCCCCGGATAATCCGCTGCCTCGTAGAGGGTGACCTGATGCTTCTCATGCAGTAACCAGGCAGCCGATAAGCCACTGATTCCGCTTCCGATTACCGCTATTTTCATAGGATCTCACCAATATTTGTACTATACATGATCACGAAATATAGCGGATATGAAGAAAAAATCAATAAAATGTACTAGACAATTTTTATTTATTGCCTAGAATTGAGAGCACTGAGGCCATTCCGGTCCAGCTTGTACAGTACAGAGGAGAGAAAGATGTCAGCTTACGAATTACAGATTCTTGAAACCGAACGCCGCTACGACCAACTGATGCAACAGATCGAAAAGGAGGATCCGAATGTGCTCCACTCCGTGGTACCAGGCAGCCGTCTACACGAACTCATTCACAACCCGGTCACTGAAGGGATAGACGAGGGGTAATGGATAGAAAACGGCGGTTAGGCAGGTGCCTGCCGCCGATCTTTAGGTCACAGGTCATGACTACACAAATATCGAATCAAAGATCAGTTGGCTATTTAACCCTGGTCACTCTAGCCTTTTTCCTGCTGACCCCAACCCCAGGCCAGGCAGAGAGAGATAAGAGTTCCATCTGCAATGAAGAGAGCGACTATTCAAAACGGCAACTCAACAGCGATCAGGTTGATTATCTGTGCGAGACACATCGGGGAAAGGTCATACTGGTGGTCAATACCGCCAGCCGATGCGCCTTTACTGATCAATATGAGGGATTGGAGATGCTCTATTCCCGTTACCGGGAACGCGGACTGGTGGTCCTCGGCTTTCCATCCAACGACTTTGGAAACCAGGAGCCGGGCAGCGAGGGGAGTATCAAGACGTTCTGCCGGCTCACCTACGGGGTACAGTTCCCCATGTATGCCAAGTCCCGGGTCACAGGAGACAATGCGGACCCGTTCTATCGTGCATTGTCAGAAGCCGCCGGCACCCCACCCCGCTGGAACTTCCACAAGTACCTGATCGACCGTGACGGCAGACTTGCCGGCAGTTACAACAGTTTTGTGGCACCGGAAAGCAATACGTTGATCCAGGCGATAGAAGGTCTGCTGTGAGCCTGTAGTGAACCAACCGTCAGCAAGATTACTCGAGCGCGCCCAATGGCTGGGCTACCTGGGCCTGGCCCCTTTTATCATCGGCATGGCACTGATGGTTTTGCTCGATGAGACGCGGTTTGTTGCCCAGGCAATTCATAACTATGCCGCAATCATCCTTACCTTTGTCGGTGCCATTCACTGGGGACGAGCGCTAAGCAACGGCGATACCAAGCTGATGAGTTTTTCGGTAATTCCATCACTCATCGCCTGGTGCAGCCTCTTCCTAGAGCCGTACCAGGGGCTTCCAATAACAGCCGTTGCCTTTGTCATGCTGCTGTTATTCGATCGGACTCTCTACCTTGAGATGGGCTGGTTTAAACAGCTGAGAACGAGGCTGAGTATCGTGGTATGCACGCTGTTATTTGTTAGTTGGTTATATATTTGAGGAGAACGAGATGAAAATCGCCATCAGTGGCCCGACCGGTTTTATCGGCACACAGCTTGTCCGTGCCCTTTCCAACAAAGGCCATGCCGTGGTGCCCATTGGACGTCGTGAATTCAACCGCGGCACCCGCCATCTGTCAATGCTTCTCAAAGGATGCGATGCCGTCATCAACCTGGCGGGTGCGCCCATCAACCGCCGTTGGACACGAGCCTATAAACGCACCATCGTCTCAAGCCGTGTCGAAACCACTCGCATGCTGGTTTCGGCCGTTTCACAAATGCGCAAATCACCGAAGACATTCATCTCCACCTCGGGCATGGGCGCTTTCGATACCAAGGGTCGCTATACGGAGAATGATGTCGCCAACGCCGCTGACTTCCTGGGCGAACTGACATTCGACTGGGAATCGGCTGCCTGGGAGGGTGAAACACTGGGCATGCGCGTTGTTGTATTCAGACTCTCCCTGGTACTCGGCCAGCAGGGCGGTTTGATGGGGCAGGTTCTGACACCCTTCCGCCTGGGCTTGGGCGGCCCGATCGCAAGCGGCAAACAGCACTTTTCATGGATCCATATCGACGACCTGATCAACGCCTATCTGCTGGCACTGGACAATCCACGCTGCAGAGGCATCTATCACCTTGCCGCACCCAATCCCGTGAACAACCTGGAGTTCACCCGCACCCTGGGCAAGGCATTGAATCGGCCAACCCTGTTTCGCGTCCCAGCCACACTGTTGAAACTGGCATATGGCGAAGGCGCGGAGGTGATGACATCGGGACAGTGTATCGTTTCCGAGCGCCTTGAGGAGGCAGGCTTCAAGTTTCGCCATGTGGAGTTGGAGAGCGCCATACAAGCGATCGTAAAGTCATCCACGGGCAGCTTTTCTTTCAACGATTTTGTGGACTCGAGGGGTTAGATGCCAAACACGCTAATTGTCGGTGCCGGCAGCGGTGTGGGCCTGAGCCTGGCTGAATCCCTGATCGCGGATGGCCATGAACTATGGACCACATCACGAAGTCCTCAGCACCCATTGCAGACCCACCATCAGTGCTGGGAGGCCGAAACCGAATTTCCTGCTGATACCCTGCCGGACACCCTGGCGTGCATGGTCTATTGTCCTGGGACCCTATCCCTACAACCATTCAGCAGAACCGACCTCACTACATTCGTAGAGGATATGGAGATCAATCTGTTCGGCGCCGTGCGTGCGCTTCAGGCAGCCCTGCCGGCGCTACAGCGTAGCGAGCAGGCTTCGGTTGTGCTCTTCTCAAGTGTCGCGGCAACCGCTGGCATGCCGATGCACGCATCCATTGCCGCGGCCAAGGGCGGCATCGAAGGGATTACCCGTGCCCTGGCAGCTGAACTGGCCCCGGGGATCCGGGTGAATGCGGTGGCACCCTCATTGACCGACACACCGCTCGCTTCCAGTCTGTTGCGTAGCGACAGACAACGGGAAAATGCAGCAGCACGCCACCCGCTTGGCCGGATCGGCCAGCCACACAATATTGTTTCAGCGGTGAAGTTTCTGCTGTCGGTAGATGCCGCCTGGATTACCGGTCAGATCCTGGCCGTGGATGGTGGCATTGGTGCGGTGCGGCGTTTCGCCTGATGTTCTGCAAGTTGGCAAACTGCAGGTAGCATATCATCAACGTAAGCATGGATTGCTTGATGGTCTTGCAACTAGAACAACAACAAGGTTCCGAAAGAAGGATTGTTTTAGATGACGTATTCTTGCGATGTAGATGCAAATAGTTGCGCTGATAAGCCAAATTATCGCAGATATTTATGCGCTCATTGCATTCCTCCACACTTTGTTATATTCACGATCTACAACACTAAACGAAGGCATAAACGATAAATGCTCCAAATAATGACGCCAGAGCACCCCCAACACGACCGTATGGCTTGAATAATGAAAGCGCCCATGACATTAGTCGCTTGAAGTTATTGCGTCCGATCACTGCTAGTACGACAGCAGCAATCATTGACAACCAACCGAGAATCTCGATTATGACCGGATATCTGGACGCTTCAGATTCGGACACCAACAAGATACCAAGAATTAATCGCACGGCAACCGCAACAATATGCAGAAAAAGCGTATCAGAATTATCCCGAAGCAGTCCGAATAGGGCTTCCGGTTTGATCAAGATAACCAGACCGGCCGCTACTATCAGCAAACCAAATATTATGATTAGGTAGGTCATGCTTTGTTACACGTAAACATATGGTTTAGCAATGCGATGACTGCTGCGAAGTGGCATTTGCAAAACAATGGCGAAGCTCTTCGCGAATGCCGCGGAGCACCCGACGTCCGAATGAGCGTAACTGAACGACTTGAGCGCCATGCTATGCGCTAGCAACCGCATGACACTACACGCCCTTCGCTACCATCCGCACCCTCTGTTGCATAGCCATCACGCTTCCACCAGTCAATGCCACCAAGTAGCTCTTTGACCGCGAAACCAAGCTTAGCCATAGCAAGCGCACCTTTCGTTGAAGCATTGCACCCAATGCCATCGCAGTATGTTACGTACATCAAGGCTTTGTCGAGATGCAAAGTTGTTGCTTCGGACATGAGGCGGTGAGGGATATTCAGCGCCGAAGGAATGTGCTCACGCTCGTACGCTTCCCTCGAACGCGCGTCGATGACCATCACCTTCCCTGATTTCTCCAGCGCTTCGAACAAATCCCATGAATCGATTTCGAATTGAAGCTTCGCTTCATAGAAGCTGATTTGATCATCCATTGGTACGATCCTGATTATGCATAACTTATATTCAAAGGCACATTGCCTTAATTCCTGCCAATTTACCCATTTCAACGCGCAACCTTCCCACCATCCGGCATATTACGCAGCATAACGGTCGATTTGCGACTGCATAAACGGGCAAGCTGCCTTATATCTACAAACTGAGAGGAGGTGATTGAGATATGACGTAACCTCCCTGTCGCACATATTTATAACAAAATTCATCATTTTTTCCAGCCGTCCACATCTGTCGATTCCTATAGCCACTGAACCGATTTCTGATAAATCGGTTATCTGTCCTATATTTACCCCGTATGCAGTCAATTGAACAGACAAACAAACCCACAAGTTATCGATATCCATACTAAACAATGATGTTTGGTTGGATTTTACCCTATGGCATTAGGATTGTATCGATTGAACCTGTAAGGCTGGGTGTCTCGGAATCGAGTTATGAACATTGGAGGATCAATGTTCGACAGGGTAAGTGTGGTACGAAAAGGGTGGTGACCCTCACCCCTCTCCCTCCAAGGGGAGAGAGGTGAAAAGACCACTCAGACACAAGGACTGGTGGAACCCTATCCTCTTCTATTTATCATCCTCCTTCTCATCCTCTTCTTCATCTTTATCTTTATCTTTATCTTCCTCTTCGATGACATCGATGGAATAGATAGTCGTTGTGCCGCTGACCTCGTTGCCGACCACCAGCAAGGGGGATTCAACCGGACTGTCATCCTCGTCGATAAAGGTAATCCCTTCGGGACCAAGGTCGCCAACCAGGGGATTGGTACTACCGTCAGGCAGCTCCGCATCCACACTGAAGTCCCGGTTGTTGAGGTATTCGATGAAGCTGACCCGGTGAGGATTGGTGATGTCGTAGACCATGATGCCGCCGACCCGCTCGAGACCGACAAAGGCGAAAGTGCGATCCTCGATCTTGCCGAGAGCGACACCCTCCGGCTCAGGCCCCTTGTCGTCGGAACGGCTGTCAAACGAGTCGTTTTCGTCATTGTTGCTGTTGAAATCATCGGGCAGCTGCTCGGCGGTGATGCGCTCGAAATCGTCCGCGGAGTCGTAGACCAGCTTGCCGCGGGCATTGCGGATGGAGAAAGAGCGGGCGCCGTAGCTGTAGATCTCGTCGTAATCCCCGTCGCCGTCGCTATCGCCATTGACGGTGGTGATCTTGAGTCGACCCAGGTTTTCGTTTTCCTGAAGCGTTGCGGCATCGGGAAAGGCGGTTTCATCGAGCGGAAGATCCCCTACCCTCTCCTCCTCGCTGAAACCGTCGTAGTCGCGGCTGTCACCTTCATTGGCGGTGACGATGAAGGTGCGGCCGCGGAATTTGTAGCTGGCGATGGCATCCGGCTGGTACATACCCTTGATCGGCCAGTTGGCGATATTGATCATGTCGTCCCTGTTGCTCACATCCAGGGCGTTTTCCGGCAGACTGTGGTCCTTGGTTCCCAGAGGCAGCAGTTTCAGCACCTTGGCACGGCGGATATCGACCAGGGCCAGGGCATTGGCTTCCTGCAGGCTGACCCAGGCGCGTTTTGAGTTTTTGGAGATCGTGATGTATTCCGGCTCCAGATCCTGGGCCACGGTGGCGCCGGGACCAAAGATCCGGATGCCTCTCTTCTTCAGTTTGTCCGCATGATCGTTGAATCGAGTGAAATCGGCGGTCCTCACCTTGGCATGGGAAGCGCCATGCTTGAGCTCGATGATACTGATCGAACCCTCAGGATCGACTGTATAGTCGTCATTGGGTTCACCCTCGTTGGCCACGAGAAGGTACTTTCCGTTGGGAGTGAAGGTCACCATATCGGGGAGCGCCCCTACCTGAACACTGTTGATCAGGCTCAGGTCGACGGCATCGTAGAAGGCGACAACGCCCGGGGCCTGCTTGTCGTCCGCCTCGATGGCGACCGCGACCACGCCTTTATGTACCGCGACACTGTTGGCCCCGGCACCCAGATCGGTGGCATCGATGGTACCAATCAGCTGGGGATTGGTCGGATCGTTGATATCAAGAACATCCACACTGTTCTTGCTGGCATTGATCGCAAACAGGCGTTGGCTGCGTGGATCGTGAGCGACGATCTCAGCGGCACTATCGTCAAAGATGCCGGTCTGGTATTGGCCGATGACGCTGAGATTGAGGTCGATCGCTTTTTGGTCGCCGGCAACAACCGCCCCGCTAAAGGCAAGACAGAGGGAGGCGGCAAGAACAGATAACTTCATGGGATTCTCCTAAGGTTGTTTTTTTTTGCAACCATTGGAGCTTATCGGGATAGTATGACAAAAATATTTCTCTTTTATGCATTATCCGCTGCTCCTTGACCTGTCACCTTGGCGACTTCCAGGTTCGTGAGTAGAGTGTTACCCAGCCTCACACCGTCACCGGAGCAGAGAGAATGAGCCGACTTTTCACCCCCTTCGCCCTTGGCCGGCAAGACCTGGAAAACCGCATTGTCATCGCCCCGATGTGCCAATATTCGGCCCTCGAGGGAAAGGCGACCGACTGGCACCTGATCCACCTCGGCCATCTGGCCCTATCCGGTGCCGCCCTGCTCTATATCGAAGCCACGGCGGTGACGCCCCAGGGGCGCATCTCCCCGAACGATCTCGGTCTCTGGTCGGATGAGACCGAGGACGCCCTGGGACGCGTAATCAAAGGAATACGTGGTTACTCCGACATGCCCATCGCCATCCAGCTGGCGCATGCCGGACGCAAGGCCTCCACCGCCGTGCCCTGGAAGGCTGGCGGCCAGTTGCTCCTGGGGCAAGACGGTTGGCAGACCTGTGCACCTTCCCCGCTGCCATGGAGCGAGGAGGAACGCCCGCCTGCGGCGCTGGATCCGCAAAGCATGGGCGAGATACGTCGGACCTTCGTCACGGCCGCCGCTCGCGCCCACAGGCTGGGTATCGAGGTGATAGAGATCCATGCCGCCCACGGCTATCTGCTGCATCAGTTCCTTTCACCCCTCGCCAACCGTCGCGACGACAGCTATGGGGGTTCCCTGGAGAACCGTCTGCGCTTTCCCCTGGAGGTATTCGAAGCGGTGCGGGAAGCGCTTCCACCGGAGGTGCCGCTGGGCATACGCATCTCGGCAACGGACTGGGTTGAGGGTGGCTGGGATATGGAGCAGAGTCTGGCCTTGGCCCAGGCTTTGAAACAGCGCGACTGCGCCTTCATCCATGTCTCCAGCGGCGGTCTCTCACCCCTACAGCAGATTCCGGCCGCACCCGGCTTTCAGGTCCCCTTCGCGGCGCGCATCCGCCGTGAGTGCGGTCTGCCGACCATCGCGGTGGGCCTGATCACCGAGCCGGCGCAGGCGGAAGAGATCGTCGCTAGTGAACAGGCCGATCTGGTTGCGTTGGCTCGCGGTATTCTCTACAACCCCCGCTGGCCCTGGCATGCGGCGGCGGCCCTCGGCGACCAGGTTACGGCACCCCCGCAATACTGGCGGTCGCCTCCCCATGGCTCCGACTCGCTGTTCAAATCCTGAGGCGGGATCAGCGGACGCATTGATCAGCCGGGATGGGCCATGGAATTATTTCGTCAGAGCCCTGGCGATCCGGATTCAGTGGTATTTCTCCGTGGTATAGTGCCCCGGCTCTTTCTTGCGGTGTTTGCGCATGCCACGGGCATCCAGGGCCGCTGAGACCTCCCGGATCATGTCCATGTTCCCGCAGAGCATGACGTGGGACTTCTCCGGGCTAAGCACAACCTCAGCCTGTTTTTCCAGACGACCATCCTCGAGGGCGGCGAGTATGCGCCCCTGGAGGGCGCCATCCACCGGTTCCCGGCTGGTGATCGGCAGATAGCGGAAGCGTGCGCCGTACCGCTGTTTCAGATCGACGATCTCCTCGCCATAGCTGAGTTGATCCCTGTAGCGAACATTGTGCACCAGGACGATCTGCCGGAACCGCTGCCATGAGCGTTCGGTACGCAGAATGGAGAGATAGACACCCAACGCCGTTCCCGTGGCGATCATCCAGAGGTTTTCGCTCTGCGGCAGTTGATCGAGGGTGAAGAAGCCGTTGGCTCTGGCCGAGACCCAGACCCGATCGCCTGGTTCCAACGCAGCCAACCGAGGACTCAGTGGGCCGTTCTCCACTTCGTTGAAATGGACTTCGAGCATATCATCCTGGGGCGGATTGACGAATGAGTAGGGTCTCGCCACACGTTCGCCGTCGATTTCGAGGGCGAGACGGGTGAACTGCCCCGCAGTGAACGCGTCCACCGGGGCCCTGAGCCGCAGCGAGTAGAGTTTGTCGCTCCAGTGGCGCTTTTCCACCACCGTGCCTTCCAACCATTTTTCCATTAGCTAAGACTCCAGCCATCTGTGCTGCAGGAGCGGTGGGCTTCTGTCAGCGGTTTGCCTCTCTATTGGCATGTATAACCCCAAACTCGAGTTCCTTCATCGTGGTAATTATTGTGGTTTATTAGCACCTTGGCTGCCATGCCACTCAGTTCCAGCCGCCGCTACTCGTCGCTGAATGCAGTAGTCAGCAACTGCCCGGGAGGCGCGATGATGCCAAGGAACAGTCATCACTATCGCCTATAGGGGCCCACTTAATCAATAATCATGATACAAAATCTATATTTATCATTTTTCCTAAAATCAAAATGGGATCCATACTAGATGTATTCAAAATCTATCACTGAAAAAATCCAACAGGAGGTCAAGGCCATGCCCGAGACTGCCACACAGCAAACCAACACCGCGACAGCGCCATCACTCTTTGATGGCGGAGGTTTTCTCATCGATCACCAGACATGGAGCGAACAACTCGCCCGCGATCTTGCTCTGCAGGAGGGAGTGGGCGAACTGGGTGAAAACCACTGGCAGCTACTGCACCACATCCGAGAGCGCTATCTGAGCCTGGGCACTTTACCAAACATGCGCCTGGTATGCCGCGCCACCGGCATACCGCGCTGGAAGGTTCACAGCCTGTTCGGGAGCTGCCTGAGCATCTGGCGCATCGCCGGACTTCCAGACCCGGGAGAGGAAGCAAAGGCCTATCTGGGGTGACAAACCTTCTCGCTCGGCATTCACACCAGAGACGACTCACCCCGCAACATCCGCATTAACTCGCAAAACCATGCGGTCCGGTGTTCGCGACGCCGAAGCCGGACCTGCATTCCCCCCTTGATCTGGAATTCATTATCCACGAACAGCGGTAAAGGAACCGTCACTAACCGCGCATCCCAGTGTCATCCAGGGATGTAAGAATCGAAGCTTATCAATTACATCCATAGTGCCTTGCGCTGGATGGCAACGACGTAATCGTGAGGAAAATTACACATGAAGAAAAGTGCCCTGGTAGCCCTTTCGGCTCTGATCTCCCTTACCGCTCTCTCCGGGTGTGCCAGCAATGAAGAGATGGCCAAGATAAACGCCCGCCTTGACTCCATGGAAGAGAAGACCAACAAGGCACTGCGCCAGTCCGCCACCGCCAAGGTGGATGCCGCCACTGCTCTACACATCTCACAAGATAAGTAAATCGAGTTGACCTGGCCGGGTTCGTGACCCGCAAGCTTCACCCGCTATACCTCCCGGCGAACCCGGCCATTTTTCCGCCACCCCATGCTCCCCTGGAACGCCAACATTACTGCCGACGCAGTCTAACGCTCTATCGACGACCCGGCTGATTTGAGAACCCTGTGTTAACCACTGTTTGTTGGTACCGTCTCCCAGCGATACGGTCAGCCGCGAAATAATTCTGACAACCATAACTACAACTTCAATGCCACGGCATTGACCGCTGCTATTGCATCGCCAACGGCTGGAAGTTTGTACGGGAGTTGATCAAACACTTTATTTTATCGAGAATAAGCTGATATATCGATCAAATACACTTCACCACCAATGCCTGAGACGCCCAAAAACCCCTACCTGACGAGCATTGGAATCATCATCTTACTCATCCTTACGTTTTGGATAACGCACACGGTCAGTTGGAGAAACGGATTACAGCAGCTGAGCTTCAGCAACCGGCAGCAACTCGACCAGTTTATAGATCATCTCGATTCCCAGCTCTCCCGCTATAATTTCATTCCCCAGTTGGTGGCGAAGAACTCTCTCTTGGTTGAGTTGCTGAAGGATCCAAACAATGATTCCCTGGTCGATGTGGTTAACCTGTTTCTACTCGAGATCAACGAAATCACCAGTGCCTCCGATACCTACCTGATGGACAACACCGGCCTCACACTGGCCTCCAGCAACTGGCGTGGTGAAAACCCTTTTATCGGCCAAAATTTCAGTTTTCGCCCCTATTTCACCGAGGCCATGGAGGGAAAAGTCGGCCGCTACTATGCGCTAGGGACAACTTCGAAAAAACGCGGCTACTACTTTTCCTATCCTGTCATATACAACGCAGAGAAAAGAGGCGTCATCGCTGTCAAGATGGACCTTTCGAAGATAGAAAGATATTGGTCGGAGAGGCAATCCCAATTCATTGTCAGCGATCCGGACGGAATCATTTTCATCAGCACCAACCCGGACTGGTTGTACCAAAGCATCGTTCCCCTGTCTGCCGAATCCCTGGCGCGCATAAAGACAAGCCGTCGTTATGCTGAGACGAACATCCAGGCGTTGGAACTGACGAGCAAGGTAGCGGTCACTGACAGCAGCCTTATTCTTAAGATCGCCGCCGACAACTCATCCAACGAGTATCTTTCAAACGATCATGACATGCAGGTGGCGGGCTGGTCGGTGCGCATCCTTACTCCCCTGGAAGATCTGCGGCAGAAAAGCTTGATCAGTGCCTTTACCATGCTGCTGCTGGCGCTCTCCACGCTGCTGGTTGGCCTGCTCGCCTGGCAGCGACACAAACGCCGCCGGGAGCAGGAGCGCTTTAATCATGAAGCGCAGAAGCAGCTTGAAAAGGAGGTCTCCCTGAGAACCGCCGATCTGCAGAACGAAATCGAAGGACACAAACAGACGGAAAAAACCCTGCGCGACACCCAGGGAGAATTGATCCAGACGGCAAAGCTTGCGGTTCTCGGTCAGATGTCCGCGAGCATCAGCCATGAGCTTAACAATCCCTTGGCGGCAATCCGCAGCTATGCCGATAATGCGCGCAAATTCCTCTCCATCGATAAAGATGAGAAGGCCGACGACAACCTGCAGCGGATTGCCGAACTGACTGATCGCATGTCCAGAATCAGCTCCCAGCTTAAGTTCTTCTCTCGCAGGTCGAGCGGTCAGCTCGAAGCGGCAAATATCGCACCCATCATTCAAACCGCGATCGAGATCTCCCGGCCACAATTCAAACAGCTGGCAATCAGCATCAAAACAGACAGGGTAGACGACAGCATCACCGCACTTGTCGATATTATCCAGCTGGAACAAGTGTTGATCAATCTCATCAACAATGCCATTCAGGCAATCGGTGATCAGACACCAGGCACAATCAGGATCACAACGGAGAAGGAGAATAAAGAGATAAGGGTTCATGTCGACGATAGCGGACCAGGCATCGATGAACAGAAACTCGACCTGATCTTCGAACCCTTTTTCACCACCCGAAAATCGGGACTTGGGCTTGGACTGTCGATATCAGCCAGAATCATCGATAGCATGAATGGCAAATTATCCGCGGAAAATCTAAACTCGGGCGGTGCGCGCTTGACCATAACCCTGCCTGAGCCGGAACTGCAATAATGAATACCAATCCCGACGTCTATTTTATCGATGATGAAATCGACCTTCGCATAGCCAACGAGCAGACCCTGGAGCTGGCCGGATTCCAAGTCAAAGTATTTGAAAAAGCCGAAGAGGTCCTGAAACTGGTGAATGACCAGACAAGCGGCATCGTTGTCAGCGATATACGCCTGCCCGGTATCGACGGACTCGCGCTTTTGCAGCGCTTGCAACAGATGGACGCCACGCTGCCGATTATCCTGATCACCGGTCATGGTGATATATCCATGGCGGTGGATGCCATGCAGAAAGGCGCCTATGACTTTATCGAAAAGCCTTTCTCCGCCGAACGACTGGTGGATACGGTGCGCAGGGCCCTGGAAAAGCGCAGGCTTATTCTCGAGAACCGGACATTGAAAAGTGAACTCGACGCGGAAAATACCCTGGGCCCCAGGATCATCGGTAAAACACCGGCCATCAAGACCCTGAAAAAAACCATCAATCAACTTGCGGATACCGCTGCTGACATCTTGCTGTTGGGTGAAACCGGCACCGGGAAGGAACTGATGGCGCGTTCGCTCCATGAGCACAGTCAACGGAGGGATAAGAATTTTGTCGCCGTAAACTGCGGCGCCATCCCGGAAAATCTGATTGAAAGCGAACTTTTTGGGCATGAAAAGGGAGCCTTCACCGGAGCCCAGGCTTTGCGTATCGGCAAGTTCGAATATGCCAATCACGGAACGGTATTTCTGGATGAAGTGGAATCCATGCCCCTGCCCGCCCAGGTCCGGCTCCTGCGGGTCTTGCAGGAGCGCTCTCTCGAGCGCATCGGATCCAACGAGAGCATCGAATTGGATATCCGTATCATCGCCGCCACCAAGGTCGACCTCAAGACGGCCGCGGAACGCGGAGAGTTCAGGGAGGACCTCTACTATCGGTTAAATGTCGTAACCCTGGATCTTCCGCCCCTGCGTGAACGACGTGAAGATATTCCTCTGTTGTTCCAACATTTTCTTCTGGTTGCGGCCGCTCGTTACGGCAAGGTTGCTCCGGCGATGCCCGACAACATCAACCAGAAGCTGATGGCCTTCAACTGGCCGGGCAATGTGAGGGAACTGCGCAATGTCGCAGAGCGTTTCGTACTGCTTGGCGATGAGTGCGGTCTGCAACTGGATGAGAACTCCACTATCTCACCCTGTATCCCAATGACCCTGCCTGAGCATGTCGAAGCCTTTGAACGGGCAATGATCGAACAGGCCCTTTCCGAATCCGGCGGGGTGATCAAGAAGACCATGGATCTGCTCGGCTTACCGAGAAAAACCCTCTATGACAAGATGCAGAAATATGGTCTGGACAAACGCCTCTACAAATAGCGGGAGATAGGGCGAATCTCGGCAGATTGCCACACTCGATCGCATCGCAAATGGGTGGACCTCCACCCATTTGGAAGCAATGCCCCCAGCCATGCATTGTTGGATTTTTGTTCATCCAATCATTATCTTAGCTTGATTGAGTTCGGCAGAATTCTCGTTGGCCTGAGATTTGCTGCCATCAGAAAGTCTCTTTGATAGAACATTTTTTCACTCAATAAAAAACGGAGGATACCGAATGAATATCACACGCAGATCTGTTCTCGCCGCCGCAACGGCCATGTTGACAGCCAGCCTGATGATACCCGTAACCGCGTCAGCCAAGGAGAGAGTGGTCTTTAGCGGTGGCCCAGCTGGCGGCACATTCCAGGTTGTCGCCAACGCAGTCCAGGTTTACAAACCCATCAAGAGCGCCAAGGACTTTCGTGTTAAGGCGCAATCCTCGGCGGGTTCTGTCGAGAACCTGCGCAAGGTGAACTCGGGCAAGGCGCAGATGGGCGTAGTCTATTCCGGCCACGTCTACCTCGGCCGCAATGGCCAGATGAAGAACGACACCAAAAAGTATGAGGATGTAATGGCCGTCGCCTGGCTCTACGGCGCACCCGCGCAGCTGGTGACACGCAAGGGTTCGGGAATCAAGAGTACCAAGGATCTGGTCGGTAAAAAGGTCGGTGTCGGCAATGCCGGTTCCGGTGCCTTCGCCAACTGTGAACTCTTTTTCACCCACATGGGCGTCTGGGACAAGATCGAACGCAATGCCATGGGTTACAACGACGCTGCCCAGGCCTTCGGCAACAACCAATTGGATGCCTTCTGGCTGTTTACCGCCTTCCCCAGCGGCGCTGTAATCATGGCCGCGCAAACCAATGACATAGAATTAGTCAACGTGGGTAAGGACGCGAAGGATAGCGGTTTTTTTGACAAATACCCCTATTTCTCCCAGTTGGCCGTACCGGCCGGCACCTATCGCGGCGTGGAAAGCGACAGCCCGTCTTTCCAGGACTCAGCTTTGTGGGTCGCCAACTCCAAGGTCTCTGACGACACTGTCTACAAGATGCTTTCGATAATCTACACCGATGAAGGCCTGGCCCATATGAAGACGCAGAAAAAGACCTTCAAGAACATGAGCCTCGACACAGGAACCCAGGGTGTTGTAACCCCCTGGCACCCGGGCGCCATCAAGTTCTGGAAAGAGAAAGGCATGATGTAAACAGCCCTTCCTGAGCCCAACGGCTCATTGATGCGACAACAGGCCAACCAGCCCATGGAGGTTGGCCTGTTCGTTGCAGATCCCGCTTAGCTTCACAGCTGCTGAAGCAGCAATCATTGAAGTGGAATCCCTGCTTGGATTTCCCGGTTATTCGTACTCAGCCGCCCCTTGCGATCCATGTGCAATCCGCAAAAACCCCGGTGTTTTATGTGACACGTCATCATCTACAGTCTCAATAACAGAGCCATTCTGGCCACAAACGGCAGGAGGTGGACAATGGAATTGAAACAACGCAAAGATGATGAGACCTATAGCGACCAGGAGGTTGAGGCGCGACTGAAGGATGAACTGCCCCACTGGTGTCTGGAAAAGGGCTGGATCAGGCGAAAGTACAAAACCAGTGGCTGGAAAAGCACCTTGATGGTGGTGAATACGGTTGGCCACCTGGCGGAAGCGGCATTCCACCATCCGGATCTGACTGTTTCGTACGCCTTTGTCATCGTCAAGCTGGTGACCCACTCCGCCAAAGGCATCACCAACAAGGATTTTGAGCTGGCACGCAAGATCGAGGCGGTGGTCGGCTGGCAGCCCGGACTTGAAGCGGGCGCCCTCGAGGGCACCCCCGATGATCCACGATTCAAATACATCAAATACGATTAATTAGGGTTATATTTTTCTTAATTTCAATAATATAGATCTTGACGACCAACTCGCTTCAGAGCAGATGCGTGGATCTGCTCGAATGCCTGTTTAGCCAGCCACATCGCCCAATGAGACCTATTGCCCTTTTCTATATTTCCAGCTGAGGTAGTCTTTCAGATACACCCTGTGCCACAAGCACGAAATCCATGCTCAGATAACACTATAAGGAACTCGGATATGTTTGACAGAAACAAACGCGAGACCCAGGACGACAGCGGCGACCTGACACCCAGCGAAACGAGGAGATCCCCGGAGAGCTTCGAATCCAAGACCCGAGTTCGTGAGGCGGCGGTCATCGGCCCATCGATCCAGATCAATGGCGACCTCAGCGGCGAGGAGGACCTGATCATTCAGGGTAAGGTCTCCGGCACCATACAGCTGAGGGAGAAAAGCCTCACCGTGGGCAAACAGGGTCAGGTTGACGCCAACGTACTCGCCCACAGCATCATCATTGAAGGTAAGGTGAATGGTGATCTCTACGGCTCTGAACGTGTCTCGATCCGCAATACCGGCAATGTCAACGGTAACATCGTTTCCCCCAAGGTGAGCCTTGACGAGGGGTGCCGCTTCAAGGGCAGCATCGATATGGATCAGGAAATGGTCAACAAGGCCTTCGGCAAATCGGGCGCACCCTCAGCTATCCCCAAGCCGGACGCCACGGCATCCAAGCCGAAGAAAGATGAGATCGGCAAGCCGGGAAAAACCGAAAAATCGACGCCGACCGACAAAGAGATAAACAGTGGCTCCATGGGTTGAGTCAATCGGTTCCCATGGAAGTATGAATCCAGGAAAAGCCTGCTCTGTGCGACAGGGCCGCGCTGAAGACTAATGAAGCATAATCGTTGATCGCTTTGGCTTCACCCGACCATTCAATGCCACGTGGCGACGACGAACCATTCACTTCTCCGCTGTTTCGTGAAGCGATGGCACGGTTCGACCACACCAGACGTCATGTGATTCTTGAACCAGGTCCCATCAGCCCTGGTATCTTGACGCTGCTGCAGGGAAAACGCTGCCGCCTTGTGGTCGCCGATGCGGCGGCGGCACTGAGTGAGCTCAGCGGGAAATCATCCGAGAGGGAAACGCTGCTTCACCAGATGGGACCGCTTATCAACGATAACGATAACGAAAAGATTGATACCGTACTCTGCTGGGACCTGCTCAACTATCTTAGCCTGCCTCTGATTGAAGTCTTCACTGCGCGCCTGGCTGCCCTCATGTCGCCTGCAGGCATGGTACATACCTATATCCATTCAGCGCACTCCTCCATGCCTCACTACCCTCAGCGCTATGCCGTGTTGGGTGAAGATCGGGTGGCGTGCATGAATCAGGATCCGGCCGGGCGTAAAACACCGCGTTACAGCTATGGCGACCTGGATAAACATGCAACGGGTTTGCAAGTCGCACGTTCGATGTTGCTGCGCAATGGTATTCAGGAGTATCTACTCCGCGTGCATCGGGCCAAGACAGCGCAAGGGAGCCGTCGCTAATCGGTCAGAAATCCAACCTCCGGCTCCAGTCTCACATGGGATAAGCCATTTGATATCAATAAGATAAGTTTCTTGTTCTTAATCGCTCTGATTCTGATCGGTTGGGCTGTGTCAAACGCCGACTGATTTAGCCTCGAAGCAGTTTAAAAAACCTTAAGACATCTATGTATTTGCCGTTATCCTATTTCATTAACGGGTGATATGCCGTGCAACAGGCACTGACGAGATATGGGGTGGTGTTGGACCAAGGGCGTCACCTGGGATCTCATCTGCAGTGATCAATGGCTAGCCACAATCAGACGGACGATTTATGAAACGGAGATTTAAGTTCAATAACAAAAACTTAAGTCTTTGGGCTTTGCTCGCTGCTCTGCTCTGGAGCGCGGTATTCATCTTTTCGCTGGAGTGGAACCTGCGACAAAACCAGCGCATGGTACCCGAACAGGCCACCGCCCAAGCCCGCGCCGCCATCGAGAAGGACATGATCTACCGCAGCGTCGTCTCCCGCGTCGGTGGCATCTATATGCCCATAGATCAGGGCATCGCACCCAATCCCTACCTTGCCCACCTGCCCAACAGGGATGTCACCACCACCGATGGCCGTAAACTGACACTGGTGAACTCCTCCTATTTCACCCGCCTGGTTCACGACCAGGAGGCGAAGCTGTCGCCGCATGGGATTCGCGGACACACCACCAAGGAGCACCCGCTGAGACCACTCAATGTACCGGACCACTGGGAACTGAAGGGCTTGAAAAAGTTACGCAGCGGCGAACCGGAGTGGAGCGAGGAGACCTTGATCGGCGGTAAACCCTACCTGCGCATGATAAAACCCAGACTGGCAAGGGCCTCGTGCATGGCGTGTCACCCGGAGGAGAGTGCCGAGCCCGGTGAGATCATGGGCGGAATCAGCGTACGGATACCGCTGGATGAACTGCAGGCCGACGCCGATGCCCGCGTCCTCAGTATTGTCGGTTGGCATGGTGGTTTGTGGGTGCTCGGCATGATAGGTCTATTCCTGGGGAATCGACTGCTGCGCATTCAGTCCGATGAAATGCACTATTCCGCATTGCATGACGTTCTTACAGATCTGCCAAACCGGGCACTCTTCATGGACCGCCTTGAGCAGCGCCTGGAGAGTGCCAAACGACACGACAAAACCGGCGCCATACTCTTTCTCGATCTGGACCGCTTTAAAAACATCAACGACTCCCTGGGCCACAGCATCGGCGACGAACTGCTGAAACGGGTTGCGGAGCGTCAGCGCTTCCTGCTACGCGCCGAAGATACGGTCGCCCGCCTTGGCGGGGACGAGTTTGTCATCCTCCTGGCCGACCTGCACGACGATCCGGAGGTGGCGGCCATCGAGGCGCGGAACGTGGCGGAGAAGGTATTGGAGGCCCTCTCCCAGCCCTACCACATCGACAACCACACCCTACACTCAACGCCCAGTATCGGTATAGCCCTTATCTCACCGGAATCGGGTGATAGCAGCGAGATCCTGAGACAGGCCGATGCGGCCATGTACCAGGCCAAGGAGTATGGCCGCAACAATTTCCGTTTCTTTCTGCCCAGCATGCAGATGCTTGCCGCGGAAAGACTTGAGCTGGAAAACGCCCTTCACAGCGCCATCACGCAGAACCAGCTGGTGCTCCACTATCAACCCAAGGTGACCATTGCAAGGAGAGCGGAGATCCTGGGGGCCGAGGCCCTGATCCGTTGGCAGCACCCAACTCAGGGGCTTTTGCTGCCGGGCGAGTTCATCGCCATCGCGGAAGAGAGCGGATTGATTCTACAGCTGGGTGAATGGGTGCTGCGGGAGGCCTGCTTGCAGATCAAGGCCTGGGAGCGGCTTTTCAAGGGAGAATCCTTCGGCAGGATCTCGGTAAACATCAGTCCAAAACAGTTTCAACAGAAGGATTTCGTTCAACGGGTCGTTTCAACGATAACCGATACTGAGGTGGATCCAACGAGACTGGAACTGGAGTTGACCGAGAGTTCGTTGGTAGAGGACATCCATGATGTCAGGTACAAAATGGAGGAGTTGAAAAAACTCGGCATTCAACTCTCCATCGACGATTTCGGTACCGGTTACTCCTCACTCGCCTACCTGAAGATGTTGCCCGTGGATGTACTGAAGATTGATCGATCCTTCATAAGAGACATCGGCATAGATCCGAATGACGATGCAATCGTCGAAACCATTCTCGCCATGTCATGGCGTCTCGGTTTCAGTGCCATCGCCGAAGGTGTCGAGACGGATGAGCAGCTGAAATTCCTCAAGGCAAGACAATGCGATGGTTATCAAGGTTATCTCTTCAGCCTGCCGCTGGTTGCCGACGAGTTCGAGGCCATCCTATTCGAATCAGCGGATACTAGGGCATAGTGCGCATATTCTGTATACCGCAGATCGCGGAATTCGTTTTAGGATCATAACCCCCGCCGCTGCCATGGAGAGAAGATAACTGCACTAGCAGATCCGGATCGATCTTTGGTTGCAGACTATTTTTCCAGTTAAAAAAGGAAATTTAAACTATTGAAATATTAGTTTTATACCTTAACCATGTCGAATTGGACAAAAATACCTTTGCTATTTTTTGGCTTGTCATCCACATGTAACGAACCCGCATACAAGAGACTGGGGGAAAACCCTACTTTTCCCTCTGCTGTATTGACGCAAATTGGAATCATCAGTATTTTTTAACCTGA
The DNA here is from genome assembly GCA_003094535.1 of gamma proteobacterium symbiont of Ctena orbiculata. Taxonomy (GTDB): domain Bacteria; phylum Pseudomonadota; class Gammaproteobacteria; order Chromatiales; family Chromatiaceae; genus Thiodiazotropha. Next base: position 45,729 of record NATV01000118.1, read on the forward strand.
ATCTTATAAGCTGTGTAGGAATTTTAATCTAATCATACAGTTATAAGAAAAATACTGTTTGAATTTAGTTAGTTGTATTTCATTCTACTGGTTGTTTCAAATCGACTGGCTTTGTCATGAACTTGGACTAAGAGGCATGTATTTATAAAACCGCATCCGGTTTTATGGAGAAACTTATGGATACCATTAGGATACTGATTGTCGAGGACCACACCATAGTCCGTTCCAGCCTCAAAGCGCTCCTCTCGAAGATGAAATATATCGATGTAGTGGGTGAAGCAGAGGACGGCTTGGAGGGTATAAAAAAAGCGAGCGCGCTGGTACCCGATATCGTTTTAATGGATATCCGCATGCCCAGAATGAACGGAACCGATGCGATCAAAAAAATCGTACGCCAGAATCCTTCGATCAATATTATTACCCTGACCCTGCACAAGGATGAAGAATATGTGCATATGGCATTAAGTTCCGGTGCAATGGGATACGTGTTAAAGGATGATCCAGAAGATGTCCTTCTGTTTGCGATCAAGTGTGTTAATTCCGGTCACTTCTTCCTGAGCCCCTCAATCTGCGACTGCATCATCAGGGGTTACCTGGCAAGGCCGGAAAAATCCGAATCAGTGACACTGCTCGAGGAACTCACGGAAAGAGAACGACAGATCATTAAACTGATTGCTGAAGGCTATAAGAACAGGGAAATCGCCGATTATCTCTCGGTGAGCAATAAAACAGTGGAAAAGCATCGGGCGAATCTAATGCGCAAGCTGGACGTACATAGCGCATCGCAAATTACCGCTTTCGCTATCGCGCATGGGATTGCCGGCGATGCGAATAACACCAATGGCCACAGCTTGATCAATTAACCGAAACTCAACTGAATTACGCATTTCGTAATGAAACAGTGGCGTCTTAGCGTACTATCGCTAACCATTCTCTCACTCGGCATCTTCGCTCCCTCCGCGTCGCTGATCAACAGCGCGCATGCGGAGAACGCGCCTGCGCAGATCTTGCGGCTCTACGTGAAGGGCTTTGGCGGTGATTTCACATTGACAGATCACCACGGCAATTCATTTTCGTTGCAGGAGATGCGCGGAAAAGTGGTCATCTTGTACTTTGGTTATACAGCCTGTGCCGATATCTGCCCAACAACGCTTTTCGATGTGGGCAGTGCGATGCGCGCCCTGGGCCCCAAGGCGGCGCAGGTACAGCCATTGATGATCACGATAGATCCGAAACGGGACACGAAAGATCGTCTCAAGGCTGTCCTGCCCTACTACCACCCGTCAATTATCGGTCTAACGGGCAGTGAAGCCGAAATTGAGGCGGTGGAGAAGCAGTATCGAGCCTCCAGTTATATCCGCCCACCCGACAAGAATGGATTCTATGCGGTTGACCACACCTCACATCTGTACATCATCGATTCCGAGGGGAGGTTGGGTTATTTAATTCCCTTCGGTACGCCTCCTGAGAAAATCACTCAGGTGCTGCAGGAATTACTGAGCCAAATCAATACCGCACAAAAATAGTGTTCGATTCATAGCGTGAACGGCACTGCTGATATTCGAGTAGGCGGATTCAGCAATTTTCTCAGCCTCGGTATCCGCTCACAGAAGACAAGCGTTACTCACTTGAACAGTGACGCAGCCGAATAAACATCCCTGTTATATCCACCAACATCTCTGTAGATGGGTAGAACAGCCGCCCTGATCGATCGATAGCTAGAATCGATGATCAGGCAGCCACTGGTTGTATGAAAAAATCACCGCGACAGACTGTCGCTATTGCTGCTCAACAGCGATGGACTCCTGACCTTCCACGCCGTATACAGTTATCGCGACAGGTGCGGAACCGAATTTAACGGTAAAATTGCTGAAGTATTTCTGCCAACGATTTTTTGAGCCAACCCATCTCATCGATCGATCAAGCCCATTTCCACCTGCCGCACGATAGATGATCAATCGCAGATCGGCAGCGTCAGCCAATCCCGACGTCGTCCAGACAATCAGTTTATCGCTGCTGCTGATATAACGGGCACGGGTTATTTCCAACGTCAGATCGTAGCCGTTGCAATCCTGATCGATACCATCATGCTTTATTTCCATGGCCCCGGGAAAGACAGTCGGATCCGCATCATTACAGTCCACGTTGATGGTGAAGCCATCACCGTCAGCATCTGCTGGATCATCCTCGATTATGGTCAAGCCAGCGGCACTTTGGGCTCCCAGGCTTGCCCCGCCTGTGGCATTGCTGAGTGTCAGATCGAGGGTTTCATCACCCTCAAAGACGGTGTCGTCCAGAATAGTAACCGTAAACGATTGACTGGTCTCGCCATCGAGGAATGTCAGTGTCCCGCTGGCCTGCTGATAATCTTCACCCGCCAGCGCGGTGCCGTCGGAAGTGGCGTAATCAACCGTAATATCGCCTGCACTGCCCCCGCTACGGTTGACATTGACGGTAATGGTGCCGGCGTTTTCATCCACACTGTAACTCGCGTTTTCAAAGTCAAGCTGGCCTGGTTGACTGTTCAATACCAGCCAATTATAGGCTGCTTGCAGATCGATCATGCCATAGCCGGAGTCGTTGTCCGGTCCAGCCGCGCCAAGATCAACCGCACTCTGCCGCAGCGCCTCTTCCAGCAGTGACACCTCCACGTTGGGAAAGGCTTGTTTGAGCAGCGCCATGCCACCGGCCACATGGGGCGCGGCAAATGAAGTACCGGTTACCTGAGTCGTCCAGGCCACGGGTAAACCGGAGGTGTGGGCTGACGTAGTGATATTCTGCCCAGGTGCCACGACATCGGGAAAGGTCCCGCCGCCACAGGCTGAACTGCCACGCGCACTCATATCGATGACCGCCAGGTTACTATCCACCGCGCCTACCGAAAACGCCCCGGGATTGTTGGCCGGGCTGACACTGGAGTTGGGATTGGGACCGGTATTGCCCGCCGCGAACACCAGGGCGATACCCGCTGTCTTCATCACGGCGATGTCGTTTGCAAATTCTGTATTGCAGCTATTCTGCGTACCTTGGAGGTACCATGAGTTATTCACAATGTCAGGTGCATCATCGGTATTCGGATCGCCATCAGGATCCAGCAGCCACTGGAAACCGGCGTGGATCGCACTTAATGACGCCGAACCCTGGTCATTGAAAATCTTTGCCGCAATCCACTGTGCGCCGGGCGCCATGCCGATGGAATTACCGCTGGCGTTGCCGCCGACTAGCACCCCCATTACATGGGTGCCGTGCCCGGTGGATGCACTGGCACTGTCGTATGGGCTGGTGGAGTTTACATCATAGGGATTGAACCAGCTATTGCTGCCCCCACGGTATCTTGTACTCAAGTCGAGATGGCTGGGCTCGACACCGGTATCCATGCTGGCAACAACCATCCCGGTTCCGTCGTAGCCGGCCGCCCAAAGATTTTCTGCACCGACGGCCTGAAGATTCTGTTCCGGCAACCAGTCCGACGCAGGCACGACCACGTCTGCATCCAAGCTGATGCTCTCGACATAACTGCGTCTTGCGAGCCATGCAATCCTATCGACGCGAAGACTCAGGCTGATACCGTTGGTAATCCAGAGATCCATTATGCTTTGCGCGCCCTGGGTCCTGAGCTCCCTCTTCAGATTGACGACGTCCTGGCTGGCCATCTTCCCTTTCAACGCGGAGATCATCCGCCTCGTGCGCTGATTTCTGTCGCTGTCATTGAAGCTGTTTGGATTGACCTTGTCATTGAATCTGACGATCACGTCGATATAGCTATCTTCCGGAACGCTCGCTATCCTGTCGAGCAATGCCTGATCCAGGGTGGCGGCTTGAAGCGGTATCGACAGGAGAAAAATGACTAACGCTGACATAGTCAATTGCATAGATTGTTTCATACTAATTACCCCTATCGACTTCACTTCTTTGAGATATCAGGATTATCGGACATATCACACCACTCAGTTGTCCGCCTGAAACGCGTGCCTTTGCCCTTCGAGCAAAACCTGCTCGATTTGAGTTGCCATCTCCCGGGGGTCTATTCCATGATCAAAGTAGTTGATGGGGCGACCATCCGGACCCACAAAATAGGTCCATGCGGTATGGTCCACTACGTACTCCCCATCCACATCACCCGCAAAATATTGCGCTTGATAGGCTTTGGCCGCCCTGCGTATTTGCTGCGCCGTGCCCGTCATTCCCACTATCTGCGGATGAAAATAGTTGACATAGGTTGCCAGTTTTTCAGGTGAATCGCGTTTTGCATCCACACTGATGAATATCGGTTGCACACTTTCGCTCAGCTCACCCAGGATCTCCAGCACATTGGCGATGGTGACCATATTCGTTGGGCAGATATCCGGGCAGAAGGTGTAGCCGAAAAATACCAGCAGGTGTTTACCGTAAAAATCCTCTTCCGTGACCGTCTCACCATGGTGATTCACCAGCTCAAACGGGCCGCCGAATTTCTTCGGCGGTTCAAGTTCGTAACCTTTGTAGAGATAACGATCACCATACCGGTTGATGCTGCAATGGAATCGAATCAGCTGCAGTTGATACAGATGGCGGTTCAGATCGTTCTCACTGAGATCGAGTTGGTCAAGATCTCCGACATGAGATGCGGTTTTCTGCAGATGATCAAGAAAAGAGGTGCGTTGGGAGTTCTCTGCACTGATCAGATGATCGGCAAAGGTCAGCCAAAGGCTTCTGGCATCGGCACTCTGTTGAATAGCCTGGGGAATGTCCTCTTCCATATAGCCAAGCGTTCGCAGTACCTGCTCCCAGTCAGGCCTGAGTGTCGACTCATGCACAGCCTTGGTAAAATCATCGACATTACCCAAACAGTACTCGGAAGTGAAACCATAGCCATCCAATTTATCCTCTTGGACCGGCCGGACTCCGCTGCACAGTTCGCGGTCCTTCGTTTTGGCCGCGAGCGCTGTCAGGCACGCCGAACGCACAGGTATCATCAAGAATCCGGGATCAATCGACCATCCTATACCGATCACGTTGTCCGGGATCTTGCGACATAGATCAGGGTTATTGAATCTCACCGCCATGTCATAGTAAGCGCGCTCCAGGTCGCTGACCTTGCGATAGCCGCTGGATATGCGCTGGTTGTCCGCTTCAGCCGTCACCGATGAGCTGCTCCCCTTTTTCAACCCAAGCGCAATCATGGCTTCATTGTCTACTTCACCCGGGCTGTACCTGAACTGTGCGAATCTCTCACCGCAATCCTTACTGATGCGCCCCTGGACACAAAGCCGCATAGCTCGGCTCATAACCCAATCCTGCTCTCGCTCCTTCTCTTCCTCGGTGTAGTAGTGCAGTTGGTCCTCGGCTCGTTCCATATTGCTGAAATCGGGAAGTTTCTGCAGACGCTCGACAAAGCTTGCGCGCTGCTTTTCCCGGGTGATCGCTTGATAAAAACGCTTCCACGCCAGCCTGTCATTTTCGACATTGTTCGCTGTTAAGTCAGACTCGGAAAAACCCAGCTCTCTCAACAGGGCTTGATGGTCAAAATCGAAGGGGAATGGTTTTTTCAGCTGGATCAGACGACCGGCCTGATAACGGCATCGCTCGGGATCGAGCCAATTCATGACACCGGCGCCGTACGGGATCGGCTCTACCTTGTCGCACCAGCTCAGATCGGCACTGTTGACGGCGAGATAGTAGTAGCAGTGTGAACGCGCCAGATTGGGTTTGCGCACCCGATGCAGGGCATTGGGTGAGATCTTTTCGCACATTTCGGGTAATTGCAGATCCGCGGCAATACCGATATAGGCAAACTCCAATGTATTGGGTTTTCTGAAACTGGTCAGATCCTTGGCGTATAGCGAAGTCACCGATAGCAGAGATGACGCGCCCAGAACAAAGACAGCGGCTGATCGTATTGCGTTTCTTAGTACTACGTTAAGATCTACTGCCTGTCGCTGTATTGAAGCCATGATAATCTTGCTCCATCATGGCTGATAGCCGCAGTGGCGGCTATAGGTATAGTAGGATCGCAAAGACAGACACTTTTTGTAATTGTCCTCATCCAGGTGGATTTCACACTGCGCCCTTGCCTGTTCGGCCAAATCACAATAGTACTGTTCCTTGAATGCCATGTGTTCCGCGATTGTGTATTCGCCGACAATTTTTTCACTTGGCAATGGCTGGGAAGGTGCAACCTGGAAGCGCCCCTTCCAAGCGGTTTCCGCACTCTCTTCTCTTTGGTATTGGCCTTGCATTACTGTTGACTTGGAGCTTGACAACCTGTCAGTAGTGGCGGTCACAGCGGATTTCTGACTGGTCACTTGCTCCGTTTGATGCTCAATTTTCGCTGCCTGTCTCGAACTGTCAGGCGTCAAATCGTCACTCTGATGTTCGGTAAGCCAGAGGAGCAGCAACGTCACTGCAAATATAAACGCAAAAAGAAGCAGCAGTTTATCCAAACCTGCTTTCTCTTCCATATCTATATGGCTTTTGATCATGTATCAATCTCCTTGAACGACAGGAGCCGAGTCAATCGACTTGGGAGAGGAAACAAAAGGCACCTCTTTATCGAGGCGGATAGCCGACACATCCGTTCGTTCAGCAATCATTGGAATGAGCTCGGAACGGACAGTCACGGCCAGCAGGTTGGTAACCCAAATAGAGCGGAGATTTTTACCGCCCTTGGTCTTCAGGTAGTCAATCAGATCCGCCTGGCTGGCTTCCGCATGTGACCGCAGCAGATGCGGCAGTGCCCGTCGACGCTCAGGCGTGGAAAGTTTTTTGATCTTGTTGAGATCCGCCTTCTCGGCCATGGTGATGATGATCGCGATTTCCTCTTCAGGCTCGGATACCGCCAGTCTCGATTCCAAATCCTGACTTAAGGTATTGCCGAATACTGTTGTGGCGACTAGCGAGGCAGCAACGATAAGAACTGCCGGCATTTTCACGATCATTCTTGACATCGATTAACCTTCGCCGCGTATTACTCGATCTTCATGTCTTCAATTACCAGGTCTCCGATGACCAAAGTCACCTTGTCACCCCGCTTGAAGCGGCGGCCGGGATTGGCAAACATGGTGGTATAGATATTACCTTCGCGGGCGTTATCCTTACCCTGTCGTAGCGTGCCTACCTTGGTGCTGGGAGGCACAACGGAGACATTGTCATTAGGATCCCAGACATAGGGCTTGATCTTGTAGCTGTGGAGATAGGCGGCCTTTTTTGCATCCACCACCTTGTGCCTGAAATCCAACATATAACCAACTGCCGTAAGGCGCAGGCTTTTTATCTCGACCCCGAACTTATCGACGATACTCTTTAGATGCTCCACATTTTCCGCGGAGTATCGAATCTCCGGAAGTGCGGGCTGTGGAGCCGTCGCGTTCGCGGAGAGAACGGCCGAATTGAACAGCACAAATCCAAGCAGCAAAAGCAACAGATAGCTCTTAGCCAAATTCGTTATGACCCCAGGCCGGTTTTTGAGATTAGCGGGTGACATACGACCACTCCTGTAATTCATTCATATTCGCATTACATCGGCGAGAATAATGCAACTCAGATCGATTCTTAAGATGACTAACTCCGCCAGTGGGACCTTGACCCACTGGCGGAGTCCTTGCTATCTGCCTTCCGAGTTATCAGGGTCCTACTGCAACAGCCGGAGTAACCCCAGCAACTGGAGGGATCTCACCGAAGCGATCGAGCTCCAGCATCAGCTGATACCCCAGAGGGCCTCCGTCATCAGGATCAACATTGTTCACATAGATATCCCTGGTCTGCAGCGGCGATACGAGAAACACCTCCTGCATTTTTTCGTAGACGGTACCGGTATCGTCCTTTAAATCGGCTCCGTCGAGTGAGAACCTGTAGAGATAGCCATCCTCGGCAATCGCACGCGCACCAAAACCGCGCGGTTCATCGGCGCAGAACTTACAGGCAATAGAGTGATAGCGGTTGCCTGCGCTGCGTACCCTGAGCAGAATCTTGCGATTGGCATTGGGAAGTCCAATATCCGCCTGCAGATCCAGCTTCGATCCGTCGAAGGGTTCGCCGTTGATCAATATGTACTTCGGTGCATACTTGATGGTACTGGTCGTACGCAGCCCCTGGTTCGCGGGAGAACAAGCACCCGCATCCTCATCGGGTCCGTAACAACCACGATCCACCGCGTAATGGATAGCGGGATCGATCTCGCTGTAGAAGAGGGATGCTTCACGAAAATAACCGGTACGCGCCCCCGCGTAGGGCCTGTTGCCGCCACCGACGCATCTTCCCTGCGTTGCATTGTAGGGAGAAGAGGAAGGACAGACCGTCAGCGGACCATGCAGACCCATCTGCACCTGTACCTGCATATGGGTCCCGCTGTGGTAGATGAAGGTCCCCTCGCGAACATTGCTGAAGGTATAGGTCACCGCCTGCGGACGACCGCTGGTAAGCCGCCGTGTCTCTTTGACCTGCGACCGCATCCGGCCCGCGAAATTGGGATTGCCGCCGCCGTAGTATCTTGGACCGTCAGCTGCATTGTTACCTGGATTTGGATCAACCACCGCCGGCATGGGCTGGCCGGGTATCATGACCGACGTCCTGTTGTCGGCCACCCGGTTATCGGCACCCGGGATACAGTTCAGCAGATGCACGACCACGTCGTCGCCGGCGTTGGTCACGATCTCAGGTCCCGGCGCCTGCAGGGCGGCGTTATTGTTGACCTGGCCGCAAGCCGTCGGCGGTGAGCCGGGATCGTAGTTCATGTATCCCCACATGGGGATTGCTTCCCCGTTGATCGTCTGCAAAAACCGTCCGGCAGCCAGGTAGACATCTACCGCGCTGGCCATTCCCGACCAGAGCATGCCGAAGGCGCCGACCAAGGCTGTCGCTTTCAAACTGTTCTTAACTAAGGATTTCATTGCTTTAATCTCCTTTTACCTTGACCGCTCAGCAGCCGGAACCATTATTGCTGTCGAAACAACTGCCCCTGGGAATCGTAACAGTGTTACCGTCGGGATCCTCAAAGGGCTCAACCATCATGATGCTGAGATAGCCGCCGGGAAATACATCTTTGTTGATCAACTCTTTTTCCCGGTGGGAGTGCCAGATCATGGCCAGTCCGCCGTTGGCATTCAGGCCGCCCTCACCCGGAGGCAGGGTGCCAAACTTGCCGAGGAAGGGACTGCCGCTCCAGAAACCGCCGAAGGCGAGGTCGGAGAGAGGTGGCTGGGATGTCGGCAGGGGCACACCGCGATCGGCTGCATCGACGATACAGAGGGGATCGTCCACGAAAGGCTGAAATACATCATCAGGCTCTCCCGGTGTGCAGACCACGCTCGCATAATCGGCTGCAGCGTTACCGTAGACATCGAATCCCATCCCCTTGGGCATCCAGTTCCAGGTGACGTCCACCGTCTGTCCGGGGATCTGGTCAATGGTGTATTCACGCCATTGCAGATTGGGAGCGGCGCCCCCAGGATTCGTCACAGCGTTAGTGTTGCTGGCGTGGGCTATGCGTCCATCCACGGCCACAATCGCAGACTCATCGCCATGGGGGTGGAAGGGATGAACCTGCCGTCCCCCGGCAACGTAGCGCACCAATGAGGTCTGTCCAGGGTGGGTCTGACTGATGCCGGAATAAGGCTGGGTCGGCAGCCAGGGCAGATTGTTGCCCTGGAAGTTATCGAACGCAGCGCGGCCGTTGATAAACCAGTACTCGGGAAAAAAGCCCTCGATAAAGCGTCCGCCAGGGGTGGTCTGCGTGATGTTACGGAGCGCTTCAGTGAGCGCCACGATCTTCTCTTCCTGGGAAGCGCAGGAGGTCTGGCCGAGATTGAGGCATGTCTCCCAATCCTGTTCACCCGTGCCGCGGACGATCTGATGGTAATCCGCATCCAGATCGGTGGCGAAGACCAGATACTCGTGATCGTATACGGTCTGGTTTGACGGGTATGCCTTTTGCGTGGCGCCTGACATCGGTACCGGGGCGTTGGGATTATCGATATGGGCGAAGCCGTCGGGACGAATGACGATAGCCCCCGTCAGTCCCATCGCCACACCAAGATCGGTGCGGTAATCACTGTAGTAAGTGTATGTGCCCGGACGTTTGATAATGAACTGGTAAGTCTGTGTGGCACCCGGTGCCACCGAACCGGCGGGGCCATCAGGACAGTCAGTACAGTAGACATTGAGTCCCGGTGCCGTGAACGAGATGGGCATCTCCCCTGGCTCACCGCTGAGGTTGTTGGTCAGGGTCACAGTAATCACCGTATCGTTCCCTGCCGGTCCCTCCTGAAGGATCAGGGTCGGTCCGGGATATTGTGGGACGGGTTGGCCCACCACGCCATACATCCACATATAGCTGACGCCACCATCCGGCGTGGATATGAAGTTGGCCTTCGCCTCCAGATTGAAGCTGGTACCACTAATACCCGGGATAGCGGCTTGAAGGCTGAATGGGGCAGACATCAGCCCCGACAGCATGAGGGCGGCCGCACCGCTCTTTATGATCTTATTCATCGTCCTGCTCCTAGGAGATTCGTTGGATATGTGATCGTAAGTCATGTTTCTCTCCTCCGCGGCCTTAATTGATCCGGATCTCGGTCATGCCGCCACCGATATCCTGTTCGTTGTTGGAGAGGAACTCCAGATTGGAGACATAGAGGAAATAGGTCCCCGCCGGGACACCGGCCGTGTCCAGGAGAATATCCCAGGTCCTGCCACCACCCAGAGTGGCCGAATGGGTCTTGAAGTGACGCTTCAGCCCACTGTCCAGACCGTTGGGACTGGCTCCCTCATCCATCAACTCGCGCGCGCCGGTACCGACGATCCGCATCGGCACTGCCGGTGACTGCAAGGTCAGTATATCCGTGGTCGACAGGTTGGAGAGTCGTATCAGGAAGGTCTCGCCGGCAGCGATATCGATGATAGAGGGCAGTTTCTGCGCCGCAGAACTCTGTCCGTCATTGGCGACGTCGGCGGCTCTGGGATTACCCTGGTTGGTCCGGGCGGCGAACTCGGTATCGCCATTGGGTAGCTGGGTGTCAGGGTTCACCGTGTCGGGATAACCACGGCCGTTGAACATCAGGTAGTCATCCTTCATGCCGAGAAAGTCCAGTGGCTGCACATTCTCGGAGGCATCGTGAAAAATGCCATCGTAGGTGATCATCATCAATGGTATCTCACCGTCGTAGGCGGTAGAACCGTCGCCGTCGTTGAAGACATAGCTCCCCGGCGGCGTGGCAGCATCAAAACCGCCGCTGCAATCGACGGGGCCGAAGCCGGTTGCACAGGCACCCTGGTTCTGCCGCGGCTCCACCCAGAGGTTGGCGAACATGCCCATTTGCATATGTTCGGTCGCCTCTACGTGGCAGTGATAGAAATAGGTGCCCGGGTCCACCAGGTTGTAGAAGTAGGCCAGGCTCGCCAGGGGGTTGGGCGACAACGACATCTCCGGCACCCCGTCATAGAAATTGTTGGCGTTGGGGAAGCCGTGATAGTGAATGGTGTGGGCGTCGAACAGGTCCGGACGCGGGGTGAAGGGGAAGTTGGACAGGGTGATGAACCAACGCTGTCCCTCACGCTGGACCACGGTCGGCGCCGGCTGATCGCCGCCCAGCTGCATCTCCTTCATGAAGTCATCAGGTGGGACACCGGTCAACTCTCTCGGCGTATCGCCTTGGGCCGGAGCTGTCGGTGTGACGTTTTCAAAGCCGAAGGTATAGAGCCTGCGGCCGTCCGCCATCATATTGTAGCCGTCGGTGCCAACAACATGGATACAGGCGTAGTCGTTGTCAATAATGCCGTCGGAATCCAGGTCGCCTTCAACGCCCGGGTTCGCCACATCGGGATCCTCCGGGCACTGCACGTAGAACTGCGAGGCGGATACCGATCCCGCAGCAAAAAGCAGTGTTAACGAGGCCGCCACGGTTGTGAGTGGGAATCGTGTAAGTTTCATGATTTTCTCTCCATCTATTTCGCCTAGCGGAAACGCCGCCGGGATTGCCCGACGGCGTTTTTCCTCATCAGTTCAGAGTGACGATGCCATCAGCGGTTTGATCATTGGGCACCGACCGTATGACGATGTGGTCACCGGCCTGGGGTACGGCTGCCGGGTCGGCAGGCGCCACCTCACCGGTATTCCAGATACCATCGCCATTGACGGTGACACCGGTTGCGATCAATGCCCCGTTTCTGTGGAGCCTGATCTCCATGGTACCGCCACCGACCTGCAGATCGGTGGTACCCTCAACCTGCCAGATACCGGACTCCTGCTTGAACTGCGCCGTGGTAACGGTGATCGTCTCCGGCAGTGCCGCCGTGGGATCGACCCGTACACGAACCCGTGCTGTGTCGGTCAGGCCGCCGCTGTCCTCGATCTCGTAGAAGAACTCATCACGATTGACACCGCTGCCCGTGAAGCCGCCGAAGGGCCGGTACAGGATGGTGCCGTCGCCCTGGATCTCCGCGGTACCGTTGGCCGGCTGCGTCGTGATCTGGGAGACAGAGATGATATCTCCAAAATCCGGATCCGAGTCATTGAGCAGGACGTTGATGACTGTCGGCACACCCTCATTGGTACGCGCACCAACCCCCGCTCCCGCATCATTCACGGCATTCGGCGGATTGTTGACCGGAGCGGTGCCGCCCGACACCTGATCGGCACCGGCATCCTGCAGGCCATTGCCGCTCGGGCGGGTCTCAGCATCCACGTCCACGGACAGCGGAGTGCCGAGGGAACCGTAGCGACCGGTCAGATCCTGACCGACACCCACCGCGTTCGAGAACTGAGTGATGTGGTAGTCGTACCTCGATACCGGATCCTCAACCTCGACCAGCGTCAGCGGGGTGAACAGCAACTGGGTATCGTTGCCGCCTTCGTCCGCCGCGGTCGATGCCAACAGGTCGTTGACAACCGGATTGACGAAGCCCGCATTCAACGCGATATCGTTATTGAGGTTGGTGCCGTCGTAGGCACAGCTGTCTGGCGTATCCGCTCCGGTGCGCGCGAGCAGCGAGTAGCGGGGTGTCAGGCACTCGCCCGGCACACCGACCACACCCAGATCCCAATCGTCGTTACCTATGCCTGTGTAGGCAGGATGCTGGCTCAGCGGACGAATGGTCTCTGCCACACTCTTATCCAGCCAGAAGGAGCGGTTGCCGTTGAAGATGTTGTTCTTCAACACCGCCGGATGGGCATAGGTCACCCGATCGTTGCCGCCGCCGATCGCGGTCTGCGCGGCCATCGCGGCAGCGAGACCGGTGCTGTGCGCTTGCGCGACCAGACCCGCAGGCTGCGGATCGGAGAGGTTGCCGCTGGGATCGCGGACGTCCTGGGCCACGGAGGCGTTGTCATTGTTGGCAACGGTGTTGTGGATCACGTCCACCCGTACCGCGTCGGACAGGTTGATGCCGGCGCCCCACTGACCCGAGACGTTGTTCTGAACCAGGTTGTTGAGCACCAGGATCCGGTGCCAGCGGCCCTGGCTGGTCAGGCCATCGTTGAGGGCAGTGACGTCCTCACCGTTGATGCCCTTGAGCGAGATGGCGCCGCCGGGTGCCGAACCGCCCAGGTTGCCGTGGAACAGGTTGCGGTCGATGGTGATCGAGCCGGTACCTTCGGTCAGGCCGGAGCCGGGGATGTTGCCGAGCGCGGCCGGGGATTCACCGGCAAGCTCGATGCCGCCGCCGCCACCGCCGATCTCGTTACCCTGGAACACCTCGTTGAAGATGATCCGGTTGTCGCGAATCACACCGTCCTCGGCGTTACCGTCACCGGCTGTACCGATACCCAGGCCACCGACACGACCGACCTGCGAGATACCGCCGCCACCGGTGCGGCTGAAGTTGCCGCAGACCAGGTTGTTGGAGACCTCGTAGTTGTCCGCGCCGGTGTAGAGGGCGATACCGCCGCCGTTGAAGAAACCCTTGTTCTGGATCACTTCGTTGTAGGCGATAGTGATATCCGGATTGGTCCCCTCAAGGTCGGCGGGATCGAGGTCCTGCTCCCCTCCTGCACCGCGGGCGTTAAGATTAGCCTGCAGCGGGTTGCCGATCCGGATGCCGCCGCCATATTGCCCCAGGTTGCCGATGGTCTTGTTGTTGCTGATGTTCAGCCCGTCGGCATAGGCGTTGACGAAGATGCCGCCACCCAGGTTCGAGCCCTGGATATGAAAGCCGTCAATTCGCGCGGTGCCGGCGTTGTTGGCAAACCGGTTCGCAGACGGCATGACCAGGAAGCCGGGGGCGTCCTGAGCCGGCAGGGTCTCAAGCTGACCCGGGAGCACGCCGACGTCGCCACTGGCAACAAGTGCGGCCAGATTGTTCTTCCAGCGCACGAGCTTGTCGCTCTCGCCCGGCAACTGCGGGGTGCCCGCACCGAGGGAGAGCGGCGAGGCGAAGAGCTGGGTGGACGGCGCGCCGGCCCCCTGAACCACAACCTCCTTATAGACAATGACGTTCTCGTCGTAGTTACCGGCGGTGACCAGAATCAGGTCGCCGTCATTCGCCGCATCGACTGCGTCTTGGATCGGCAGGCCTGGATCACTATCTGTAACGACTGTGACCGTCCCGGCGTCGACACCGACATGCAGGGTCACACCAGTGTTGGTCGACTCGCCGTTGTCACCGCGGGTAACGATGAGCTGACCGGTCTGCAGGGCTGCTGGAGCCGGGCTTGGTACGGTAGCGACCACTTGGCCGTTCATCCATCCCAGATTTGCGGGCGGGAAGGTGTATTGACCACCTTCATAGACCACACTGACCGAGCCGACGGTGTTACCGAAGCCGTGGTCACGCAGTATCCGGTCTGTCAGATTGCCACTGCTGGGATCGGGCACCAACTCGTCGCCCTGGGAAACAATGGTGATCGTCTTACCGGCAGCGTCGCCGGAGAGCACCGGACCCGCATAGTCGCTGGTCGTCACATTGTTGATCACCGGCTCACCAAATGCCGCCGAGCAGTCGGTCTGCGCCTGCAGCGGGCCGACGAATGCGGCGAGGCGAATGATTGGCGTATCGAGATAGGTCGCCTTACCCGGTTCGAAGTTGAAGGTATAGCAGGTGGTGCTGTACCGCGGATCATAGAAGGGATCCGGGAAGGTACCGTCCGCGAGCGGACCCGGGTGGTTGTTACAGAAACGCACCATCATCGGCGAGATGCCGGATGGAATCGGCAGACTCTGCGAGACCGTGGCAGGCAGCAGCGTGTTATAGGATGAGAATTCACTGCTATAGATACGGGTGATCTCCCTGCCTGTGTAGTCGAAGAACGAGATCGGCAGGAATGGAGGCGCGAACTTCTCGGTCGAAGTC
Organism: gamma proteobacterium symbiont of Ctena orbiculata; assembly: GCA_003094535.1. Classification (GTDB taxonomy): domain Bacteria; phylum Pseudomonadota; class Gammaproteobacteria; order Chromatiales; family Chromatiaceae; genus Thiodiazotropha. Next base: position 60,990 of record NATV01000118.1, read on the forward strand.
GGTTTACCGGCGGCGGTCTCGTTTGCCAGGTCGTCGGTGATCCGTCCAATCGCCTTGGCCGCGATTGGCACTTCAGTATGCAGATAGAAGTTCACCGCGGAGTTCTGGGCTAGACCGGCCTCACCGGAATCCGCCAGAAACTGGAAGCGCTGATTACAATGACGCAGGGTCTCTCCGGCCAATGGCGCATCAACCCCGGGAAACAGGGCGAGTTCCGCCGGTACGGTATAGGATCCACCCGTGCATCGGCCCAAACCTTCAGGCAGGGCTGCCGTGCTCGGGGTGAATTCAGGACCGAAATCGACATTCTTGTCCTGGGAACGCGAGACCTTGTAGACAGGCTGCGGTATACCGTTCGCATTTTGGAACCTGGATGTCGGCGGATAGACCTGGACGATGTACCCGGCGGATCCGCCCGGCAGATGACCAGGTGCGGCTGGAGTGAAGTTGTTTGTGATAAAACCGGGCAAACCGACGAGGTCCGACGGAAAGTTGCCGGTGGGATTTTCATAACCGCCGGCGCCGAATGCGTAACCGCCGTCGAACACACCGTCCTTGATCTGGTTCCAGTTGGAAAGACCGTCAAGACAGACATCCTGTGGTACACCCTGCGCGGTCTTCAGCGCAGGATCGAGGGTGTCTACACAACCGGTCGGTTTACTATCATCCCAGCTGTCGGTCCAAGTGATGTCGACGGCATCGCCAAAATCGAAACCGTTGGTGTAACCGACACCGGGCTGCACGTGCGTACAATTGGGAGCCGCCACGTCGCAACGGTTGATATCCTCGGGACCGGGGAAGTTATCCAACGGCCAGTTATCCTGGTCGGGTTGTTGAAGACCGCCAATACCGTTGATATTGACTATGTTCTCATTCTCATAGGCAGTACCGGCATTGATGATGCGTCCCGCGAACAGGGCCACCTGGACATGGGGAATACCCGGCTCCCAAGGCTCCGGGCCATAGATCTCAGGATCGTCTTCTGCGCGGGTGGCGGCATAGTGGACGATACCGGACACACCGCCGTTCTCACCTGGCCCCCAGAGCGCCTTACCCCAGTCGATGCGCAGGCTCTGACCGGCGAAGCCCTGTATGGCCTGGGTCAGGATGGGACCGCCGGCGTCGGCGGAAAGCTTGATCTCCACATCGGGATTGCGAACGCCTTCGCCAAAACCGCCATCCACTACTGCTCCGCCCAGATCGTTGACGACGGTTACGCCGGTCGCCTTGAAGCGGGCGAAATCGACCTCGGTCACCAGCCAATGGAACCAGGGGAAGATCGACTCATAGGGTGCGGAGCCCGCACCGTCGGTCGGGAAGGCCTGGTACTCGGTACCGTCGCGGAAGCGCAGCAGCGTCGCCTGCTCGAGCAGAGGCAACTCTCCTGCATCCCAGACCGCGTTCTCGTTGCTGTCGAAGTAGACATTCTGGGTCAGCTCGTTGAACCACATCTTGCCCTGGACACCGCCGTCAGGCAGTGCGCCCAGGTCAATATTGGCATCCACAATCTCCACTGTCTGGAAACCGATGATGACGTGCAGGAACTTGTCCCAGACCACCAGTTGATAGAGGCCGGGGGCAAAACCACCGATGGAGAAGTTGCCGTCGGCATCGCACTCGGTCACCCCGGCGCCCTCGTTGCTCACCCCGCCGATGGTGTTGACGGCGATCAGGCAGACACCGTTCTGGCCGACCAGAAAGGGCGCGCCGTTAAAACCGTCGCGGCCGGGAGGTGCCGACAAATGGCTCTTGTTGACCTGACCGCTGATGGAGAAAGCGCCATCAACGCCAAGCGCGGTGCGCTGATCATGGTCAGCCGGCGTCCAGCCGTGAAAGATATGCGGGAAGGAGGGGCCGAATTCCACCAGGCGCTGACCGTTGCCCGGCGCCACCCAGGCGTCGACAACCTTGGTGCCCTCGATGGTGGTATTCTGATACCAGCCGGGTGCGCACTGCGGATTGGATGCGATCTCTTCGATGGTCTGCGTGTTGGGATCGCAGGCGGGATCGTTGAGATTGGTCGTCGGCGGTACGGTGATGATGCCGTACTTGCCGGGGGCAAGAAACTTGATCACCAGCTCACCGTCACCTGGAGCGGAACAGTCCGGAACGGAGCAACTGGTGACGATCTCACCGGTACCGAGCACATCGACCACCGGCATGCCGCCTACCAGGACAAAGGTACCGTCCGGATTCTGCTGATAGGTGGTGCCGAGGGGGTTGCCAAAGGCATCCTGCTGCACCTGACCTCCGGCATCCTCAACCAACACCGAAAAACCGGCAATGCCGGGTTCGCCTACGTCGGGTGAATTGTTCAGCGGTCCGCCGAAACCGTCATAAAAAACCTTGACGGATATCTGAGAGGTCTGAAACGGTTCGCCGTTGGGGACAACCACGGTGGTGTTGGTGTTACAACCGGGCACCTTCGCGGCGCCTGTCTGCACCCCAGGATTCGGATTGTTCGGGATGACCGAGACAAAACAGTCGTTAATCCCCGTGCCCGTCAGGTCGCCAAGATCGATAACCGATGCAGAGCCATTATTGACCCGGCCCTGCTTGATGGCATGGCAGTGACTGCGGTGGAAATTAAAAGACTGATCCCCCTCAGGCGTCGGATCGGCGTCCTGTGGATTGACAGGGAACATGCAGTCCTCCTGCACGAGATAACGGAAACCGTTATATGGATTGCCGTCGCCATCTACAATGCTGAGGTTGAATGTTTCAGCTTGAGCATCAGGAGATGTGGCTAAACCTGTAAATATAAATCCGCCCAATAGTGCGGCAGCGATCCTAATTCGTTTAGTCTGTTTCATTGGACTTTATTCCTCTGCCAGTTTCTTTGATCGATTGATCCATTCACTGTCTGCTTGCGTTGGATGTCGCCCCCAGGCGATCAATCTCTACTCCACCGATACTCACTGACGCAGCGAGACTGGGACTAACCCCATAGATATGCATCCGTAATTAAATTTACATTCTTCGGCTTTCCGGCAATGGTGGGAAAAGACAGTATTTTTTATTTCAGAATCCCTCTCAGTGGGGGATTTTTACCCGATTCTTGACGAATCGTTAAAAAATACTTATCCTATGCGGTTAGGTATAGAAAATATAAGGCCATTGCGGCTAAAAAAGGCAGGCGTACCGTCTTCATCTCCCCCCCGGTTCCCGCATGCAAGAAATCACCAGCGGACCCCTGCTGCCTATCCTGATGTAAACATCTAATAA
>NATV01000119.1 GCA_003094535.1 gamma proteobacterium symbiont of Ctena orbiculata
AATAAGTACCTAATCCAGCTGTAAATATATGGTTTTAAGCCATCCCCAACAGACCCTATCGCATTACCACAGGGAGGTTCGATGACAGAATCCAAGCAAAAAACCGCGGGGAAGCTCCTCAATTCGCTGCTGACGGAATGGCAGAAAGCGATCATCGGCAAGCCCGAAACCCTGCGCCTGGTAATGATCAGCCTGCTCTGCCGCGGACATCTGTTACTCGAGGATCTGCCGGGATTGGGTAAAACGACCCTGGCGAAGACGGTGGCAAAAAGCCTGGACTTGACCTTCAAACGGATTCAATGCACCCCTGATCTGCTGCCCGCCGACATCACCGGCGTCAACATGTTTGATCAGAAGGCCCAGGCATTCCGCTTCCTACCCGGTCCGGTATTTACCAATATCCTGCTCGCCGACGAGATCAACCGAACTTCGCCTCGAACTCAATCCGCCCTTTTGGAGGCGATGGCGGAGCGCACCGTCACCGTGGATCGCAAGACCCGCAAGCTGCCGGCCAGCTTCATGGTCATCGCGACGCAAAATCCGATCGAATTCAGCGGCACCTTTCCACTGCCCGAGGCGCAGCTGGATCGCTTTTTCATGCGCGTCTCACTTGGTTATCCCAAGCTGGATGACGAAACCCGCATCATGCAGATGAACCGACAAGACGATCCCCTCGAGCAGGTCGGCGCAACGATCGACGAAGGGACGCTGCTCAAGCTGCAACATGCGGTGACCAGGATCCAACTCGAACAGAAGGTCATCGACTACATCGCGGCGCTTGTAGATGCCACCCGTAACCATAAGCGGATCCGCCTGGGTGTCAGTCCCCGAGGCTCCATATCCCTGATGAAGGCAGCACAGGCGAGCGCACTGCTGAATGACGAGCACTTCGTCACTCCCCAGCGGGTACAGGAGCTGGTGGTGCCGGTACTCGCACATCGCATGCTGCTGAGAAGCAATAACGATAGTGACGATCAATTGCTGCATGAGATCGTCGATGCCACGCCGGTTCCCGCGATGCCGGGTAGCGAGGAAAAAAAGCAGAATAGAGAGTCCGTTTTCGAATTGGCTGAGTAGAGAGGATGAAGCAAGAGGTCCTGCTATCCAACCGGCTGCCCCCCGAATTCGTTGCCTGGCTGCAGCGCTGGTTCAACCTGCACCTGGTCATCTGGCTGCTGTCACTGGCCTGTTTTATTGCGGCATGGAATCGGGGGCTGGCTCTGCTCTACGGTCTCTCGGCACTCGCCCTGTCACTGCTGTTGATCTCGCACCTGATGCCGAGACTGCAGCTGCGCGGCATCGGTGTGGAACGCTCGACCCTCGGCGACCTCACGGCCGGAAGCGAGGGCGAACTGGCCTATCGAATCACTGCCCGGGGCCGGCGCTACCATCTCCAATTGAGGGATCCGCTGCCTTTCGCCGAAGCCGAGCAGAAGCTGTTTGTCTCGCGCTGTGACAGGAAGACAGAGACCCGGACAAAATTTCATTGTGAATTGCGCGGTCGATTTCTGCTCCAGCAGATCACCCTCGCCTCTGCCTATCCCTTCGGCGTAGTGAGTCACAGCCGGCAAGTTTCAACCGCGCCCCTCGAGGTTCTGGTTCTGCCACGGGTATACGATCTGCAACAGATTCCCCTGCCGGTGACCGCGGATGCCAACAGCGACGGCGATCTGCCGATTCCGCAACAGGGCGGTCAGGATCAGTTCGCGGCGGTGCGGGAGTATGTCCAGGGTGACAGCCTGCGCCATATCCATTGGCGGGCCTCGGCCCGTCGCCAGGAGCTGGTGGTGAAGGAGTATGAACGCAGCGATCGCCCCGTGCTTTTGGTCGCGCTCGACTGCCGACCGGCCTTCAACCATGGCGAGGGGGGGCGTACCACCTTCGAATACGCCATCTCCATTGCTGCCTCCATGATCCGTTTTGCTAGCCGCGAGGGTATGCAGGCTATTTTGGTGACGGAGAACGGCGCATGGCACGACCAGGTCATTCCGGCCTACTCGGCGGATCTCTATGATCTCTACGCCTTTCTCGCGATCCAGGAGAGCAACGGCACCCAAAGCAGCGCCGATTTGATCGAGCAGGCGGTGATCAGGTTTCCCCAAGCCAATCTGATCACGGGATTCCGTCTCCTTGATGATGGCGTGCTGCCGACCCTCCCCCCCTATCTGACCCATGTCGATATCGAGATGGATGCCGAAAGCTTTCTCTTCCCCATGCGCAACCCTCAAGCCAGCGGCAGCCATCGCCAGGGCAATCGACTGATCTATCAGGTCAATGCCCTCAGTGCGTTGCGGGAACTGTTTCAATGAAGCTCGACTCACTCAAGGTCGTCTATTGGTACAGCATGGTCTCGGCGGTTGCGGCCGGCGCGGTGCTGTTTGCCTACCTGGGGTTTATCGCGGCGCTCCTGGGTTCCATCCTGGTAATGCCACTGACCCACTTCATCCTGGTCCTTGTGGCACGTGTTAATGAGGAGGCAAGCCCCTATCTGAAGCTTTCGGAGCAGATCGCGGCAATGGGCATACTGCTCTTTCTGCCGTTGTTGATCCTCAACGGCATCCTGCCCGCCCTGTTGGTATTCATAGGCTTCGCCCACGTTGCACTGCTTTTTCAAACCCATGACTACCGTCGTCTCTACATCGGCCTGACGGTGGGGTTCACCGCGCTGATCGCCGGTGCGGTGGAGTCGAAGTCAGGTGTCTACCTCTTCTTTTTTCTCGCCTACGCGGTGACCATCAGCATAACCCTGGGCTATGCCTATATCGAGCCGCTGAGCAATAACCGCTCCCAGTGGAATCCCCTTGACCAGCTGCGCGCCGCTGCCTGGCTGATTGGCGTCGCCCTGGTGATCTATCTGATCGTGCCCCGCTTCCCGGCAGGCAATGTCGGTGCGATTCCCGGATCGGATCACTTCTATGAGAACCAGGCGTGGGAGCAGGAGGCGAATCAGCCTCACGGCGGCGACGCCGAGGAAAGTCCCGCCCGATCCCTGCTGCGGGAATTGGCGGAAAAGTTTGACCGGGAGGGATCGGATCGAAGACCCGATCGAACCGCTGACAGGCCATCCGCCGAGTCGCCATTCCGCTATCGCGGTTTCGAC
>NATV01000120.1 GCA_003094535.1 gamma proteobacterium symbiont of Ctena orbiculata
CAAGAGGCAACAGGTCACCGAATGAACTATTTATGGGGCAGCGAGAAGATTTGCTCGTTGCGTAATTGAATTGCAGTTATTACTTGAAACCGCGGTTTTTTATCTCCACTTTCCTGCAAAGAATAGATTGGGGCTGTCATGCCCACTTGCAGGGAACGGCATGTGTTTTCATAATTCTATTTTCAAGGAACACGGCTGGAATGCGTATTCGATAGCGGAAAATTGGGAATATTATATTCAACTGGCTTTAGCTGGAAAAAAAGTAGTTTCAAATGAAAATGCCGTCATCTATTCACAAGTTACAAACAATCTAAAATCAGGCGTAACACAGAGGCAAAGATGGCAGAGTGGTAGAATGGATACAGTATCCAGATATTGGAGGGATCTTTTAGATAAATATCAGAAAACAAAAGAGTTTTATCTTGTTGATGCATTGATCGAAGTTGTAAGACCTTCCCACGCAATACTTTTTTTTGGGTCAACCGCTTTTTTCCTTATAACTGCGGCTCTTTTTGTGCTTGCGGGAGTAAGTTATTTATCTCTATTCATACTGTCTATTGCTATCTTGCTGTCACAAGTCCTCTATTTTTTGTATGGACTTGTCCTTCAAAAGGCACCGATGAAGACATGGTTATCACTACTGATGGTGCCGTACTATCTGTTATGGAAATTCATAATCAGCGTAAAGGGGGCATGGAAGAAAAAAGAAAAAGAGTGGGTAAGAACAAAACGGCATTAGTGGAGTATCGTCAATGATAAATGTCCTACATCTTCGCGATACTGATAGGGTATGCGGTCCAGGTAAAACAATCATAGAAACCTGCTCAAGAATAAACAAAGAGAAGTATAATCTCTATATTGGTATATTCGTCAGGGGTGATGAAGAAAAAAACAAATATCAAGCAGCTGCCGAAGAACGGGGTATTACGGTTTTACCCATTGTGATGAATCACAAACTTGATTTAGCGGTTGTATTCAGATTAATAAAAATTATCAAGAGATATAAAATAGATGTATTGCATTCTCATGAATACAAATCAGATATCATTGCATTTCTCGCAGCGAAACTATCTCCCATAAAAATTGTAAGTACAGCACATGGATGGATAGAAAATTCAACCAAAAGCAAGATGTATCTAAGGGCATCAAAAAATGTCCTAAAATATTTTAACAAGGTAATAGCAGTATCACCAAAAATCCGCAATGAACTGCTCAAATACAAGATAAAAGAGGATAAATGCCAGCTAATTTACAATGCGATTGTTATAGAAAACTACGTGTCTGGAGCATATGAAAAAAACATATTGCGCAATAGATACAAACTAGATAAAAATGACTTCCTCATTGGTAATATTGGAAGACTCAGCAAGGAAAAAGGTCAAAAGGATTTTGTAACGGCTGCAACAGCCATTGCAGAGAGGCATGAAAATATCTATTTCTTTCTGATTGGAGATGGGCCCGAGAAGGATGCGTTAGCAACCTTGATAAATAATAGTGGATTGCAGGATAGGATATTTCTTACCGGGCATTATCACGATATCAAGCCGGTTTTTCAGGATCTTGATGCGGTAGGGCTGACTTCATATACCGAAGGTTTCCCCAATGTTTTGCTGGAGTCATTGATTATGAGAAAGCCAATTTTTGGTACTGACGTAGGAGGTGTAAGAGATATTATTATTGACCAGGAGACTGGGCAGTTGATTCAACCTAATGATATCGCCGCGATAACGGATTGCATGGAATTCATAATTAACAATCCTGACGAGTGCAAACACCAGGTTACCAAAGGTGTACAATTAATTGAGGAAAGGTATGACTTTAAAATAAGGATCAACAAAATAGAAAAACTTTATTCAGAGTTATTTTAGCTAGTATGAACAAAGTCGTAGTTGCTACCGATGTCTGGATCAAGCAGGATAATAAATGGCAGGAGTCAACCCGCTACCTATTTGATAAACCGGTTTCAGATAAGGGTATAAAAATATCGTTAAAAACGGTTTATAAACTGCTGTCCGAAAGGGATTGTTATGATGTATTTGTCTCGGCGGATGTAAGAACGGCAGTAATATATGGAATCGTGAGATATATAACCAGACTCAAAAAGCCAAAACACATCGTTCTGGAACTCAGGCTGGATGAGGAAAGAGATACGCTGAGATGGAAACTCAAGAGATTGGTGCAAAGCGCAGCGTTTTCAACCGTAGACAAAGTGTTTGTATCAGCAAAAAAAGAGATCGAAATGTACGCTTCACGCTTGAAGCAACCAACCGCTAAATTTGAATTTCTACCCTTTCATACCAATGTTGTAAATCCCGCAATCGTTGAAGGTGAAGGAAGGTATATATTCAGTGCAGGAAGGACGGGGAGAGATTACAGGACATTAATCGAGGCTGTAAAGGATGAAGCTTACGAGGTCGTAATTGTCAGTGACTCAAGCAGTGTTGATGGCATGGAAATCCCTAAAAATGTAACCGTCTACGAGAATATAGATTATTCAGAGTATAGGGAATTGTTAACCAATGCTTTTATGGTTGTACTGCCGTTATACGAGCATATCTACTCTTCGGGTCAAGTGGTCGTACTGGAAAGCATGGCAATGGGCAAGCCTGTGATAACAAACAAATGTGTTGGCACCGAGGATTATATTATCGATGGAGAGACTGGCCTGCTGTTGGAGGAGAGAGATCCGGATCTATTTAAGGAGGCGATTAACAAAATGTATGAAGACAGGGTGCTGAGAGATAATATAAAAGACAAAGCAATGAATGCAATCAACGAGAAGCATACTTTCAGAATTTATGTGGACACCGTATTGGAGGAGGCCCACCGGCAGGGCTCAGTTTAGAGCGGCTCAACGAACGAAGCTGAATTACTTAAGCCAGTGTTGGTCAGGAATTTGAAAAAGTCATTCGGCCATTTTTTGTAAAACAGTATCTTTCAGGCATTGTAGTTTGTCATCGTCCAGAATTGGATTGTCATCCCTGTCTGTAATAAAAAAAATATCTTCTACTTGCGCGCCCAATGTGGTTATTTTAGAGTGTTTCAGCCTTATTTTGCATTCAGCGAAAGCCTGACCGATATTGGAAAGAAGCCCAGGTCTGTCCAGGGTGACGAGGCGCATCGTTGTTCGTTCAAGTTTTTGTTCCTGGGTGAAGTTGATGTAGGTTTCGTAATCAAAATGCTTGTGCTTGCGCGGAATGCGTCGTGAAACTTTTAAAGGCTGGGTGCCTTCATGGCACAATCCTTCAGAGAGAGTGGAGATGATCTCTTCACTGCGCCTGCCCATCTCGACAGGACTGCCATCCTGCTCCAGCACCAGGTAAGAATTCAAAGAGTAACCGTCAGATGTACTCATTACCCGGGCATTAACAATAGATAGTGCCAATTGATCAAGCAGCGTGGTGGTAACCGCAAAAAGATTATCCCTGTCTAATCCATAGATTAGAACTTCACTGCCGCCGCGTTTTTCTGTTTGACGCATCTGTATCAATGGAAACTCGGATTTTGGCGTATTAAGAATGGCCTGTGTGTGGCGTTTTATGGCGTTTGGGGAGTGAGTCAGAAAATACTCTTTGGTAAATGTCTCCCATAAGCCGCTAATCGATTGCTCCGGTATTGCCTGTAATAGAAGCTGATGTAACGCCTCAGACTGTTTCTCCCGTATCAAATCTTCTTGGGCGAGAGGATTTTCCAATCCCCTTATCAGTGCGCGTCGTGTTGCATTGAAGAGATCACGTAACAGAGAGTCTTTCCATGAATTCCATGCGCCAGGGTTGGTTGCCCTGCTGTCGGCAAAAGTAAGCAGATAGAGATAGGTCAAACGGTTTAAGTCGCCTACAAGCGCGGCAAAATCCTGAACAACTTCCGGATCCGTTATATCCTTGCGTTGGGCCGTCATCGACATGACTAGGTGGTGGCGTACGAGCCAACTCACCAAGTGGCTGTCGTATTGGCTCAAGTGGTGAAGACGACAGAAATCGTATGCGTCAATTGCGCCAAGTTCAGAATGATTTCCACCACGACCTTTGGCGATATCATGAAAAAGAGCAGCTAGATAGATGAGCTCCTCTTTGGGCAGGGTATTCATCAGCTGGGTGCAGAGTGGATATTCATCGGCATACTTTTTCGTGGTCAGACGACGTAGATTTCGTATCACCATGAGCGTGTGTTCGTCTACGGTATAGACATGGAAAAGGTCATACTGCATTCGTCCAACTATGTTTTCGAAGATCGGTATGTAGACCGCCAACACCCCATAGACATTCATACGCCTAAGGGCATGTGTAATACCAACAGGTTGACGAAGTATCTCCATAAACAGACTTTGGGCGCGGATATCCTGGCGGAAGTTTTCATCAATCAGATAGGTGTGATTGCGAATCAGGCGAATGGTACTGGCCCGGACACCCCTTATTTCGGGATTATCCTCCATGATAAGGAATAACTCCAAAAGCGCAGTAGGATAACGTTTGAAAATACTCTTATCTGTGACTTCGAGAAAGTATCCACGCCTCTGAAAACGTTTGTTTATCGCGACCGGTTCACCCAATTCATTCTCGAAGAGTATATCCTCCTGAAAGTGTTGCAGGAGCATCTCATTGAGCCGGCTCAGTTCCATGACGGTGCGGTAGTAATCACGCATAAAGCACTCGACAGCCATGTTGGCATGATCAGCATCATAACCCAGGTAGGAGGCAAGCGTGCGCTGGTGGTCGAACAGCAGGCGGTCATCATGGCGACCAGTAAGCAGATGCAGCGCGAATCTAACCCGCCATAAATGCTCCTGTCCCTCGATCAGGGTGAGGTACTCGGCTTCAGTCAGGAAGTTGTACGCCACTAGGTCGTGCAGATTTTTGATCTGGAAGTGGCGTTTAGCCACCCAACCGATCATTTGAATGTCACGCAATCCTCCTGGACTCTCTTTGATATTTGGCTCGAGATTGCTGATGGTGTCATCATGCTTAGCGTGGCGAACGCGTTGTTCATTCCACTTGGCCTCGAAAAAGTCGTGGCTGTTCCACATCCGCTTAGGTCCTGTGGCCTCGAGCATCTCTTCAAACAACCTGCTCGAACCCACAAGGCGCCGTGACTCGATCAGGTTGGTCATTACAGTAATATCCTGATCCGCCTCGCGAACGCAGTCGTCAATGGTGCGAACGCTGTGCCCGACATCAAGTCCTATGTCCCAGAGAAGGGTGAGAAACTGTTCGAGGGATTCCTTGAATGACTCAAACAGATCTTCATTATCGAGTAGGATCAGCAGATCGATATCTGATGCTGGATGGAGTTCTCCTCGCCCATAGCCACCGACTGCTACAAGGCAGGCATCAATGGAGGGAGCAAAAAAGCGGTTCCAGACGCGGACAAGGATTTCATCCATTAACAGTGCGCGCTCGGTGACCAGCTTGCTAATGGGTGTCTGGCCGGTAGAGAAGCGCTGTTTGGCTCCTTCCGCATAGTGTTTCAGGATGACCTTGCAGGGTTGAATGGGCGAGCCGTCCTCTGCAAATGCCTGATTCAAGGATGAGAAGTCGATCATCGCTTAATCAGTTCGACTTCTTTTCATGGGACTCTGCCTTGCTCTTCATCGCGTAATGTAAGCACCTCAAAACCATCATCCTTGACCAGTATAGTGTGTTCGAACTGTGCCGAGAGGCTGCGGTCCTTGGTGACAACCGTCCAACCGTCGGGTTTGAGTTTTACCTGCTGTTTGCCGGCATTGACCATGGGTTCAATGGTAAAGCACATCCCCGGCTGCAGTTCTGTGCCGGTACCTGGTTGACCATAGTGGAGTATCTGCGGGTCCTCATGGAATTCACGTCCGATACCATGCCCGCAATATTCACGCACTATGGAGTAGTTGTAGCTCTCGACGTGGGTCTGGATGGCATGCCCGATATCTCCCAGGCGACAACCCGGTCGCACCTGTTTGATACCGATCCAGAGCGCCTGCTGGGTAACGTCGATCAGCCGTTTGGCCAAAACGGAGGGCTGTCCGACACAGAACATCTTACTGGTATCGCCATGGTAGCCATCCTTGATGACGGTAATGTCAATGTTCACGATATCCCCTTTCTTCAACCGCTTCTCGCTGGGTATACCATGGCAGACAACCTGATTGACCGAGGTACAGATCGATCTGGGAAAGCCGCGGTAGTTGAGAGGCGCGGGGATGGCATCCTGTTCATTGACAATGTAGTCGTGACATATTTTATCCAGTTCGAGGGTGGTGATGCCCGGCCGGACATGGGGAATGATCATCTCCAATACCTCTGCCGCCAGTTTTCCGGCGACGCGCATTTTTGCGATCTCTTCTGCTGTTTTTATTGTGATACCCATCTGAAAATGTTTGAAAATCCGGGGAATTGAAGCGGCTCGGGGGGTGTGGTGCGTTTGTCGCAACAAGCAGGTTATGGTATAAAACGCCCCGCCGAATCGCAAACGCTTCGGCTAGCTAATTCCGTTGTGACTACATGGTAATCACGGCGACAAATGACACACACATATCGTCACATGGGCCTGGGTGCCGTAGGATATCGTGATTTTAAGTGGATAATGCTTATAAATCAGAGTCTTATGGTTGGGTCATGGGGTATGTGGAGGTACAACCCGATACAATCAGGAGCCACTCATGAGTGAAGTATCAATGCGCCAGATGCTTGAGGCAGGCGTGCATTTTGGGCATCAGACCCGCTATTGGAACCCGAAAATGGGTTCATACATCTTTGGTCATCGGAACAAGATTCATATCGTCAACCTTGAGAAGACCATGCCATTGTTCAAGGATGCGCTGAACTTCATCGGATCCCTCTCCGCCAACGGCGGCAAAGTTCTCTTCGTCGGAACCAAGCGGGCAGCCCAGGGAGTGATTCGCGAAGAGGCGGATCGTTGCGCCATGCCGTTCGTCAACCATCGTTGGCTGGGCGGCATGCTGACCAATTTCAAGACCATCAAGCAGTCGATCAAGCGTCTCAAAGAGTTGGAGGCGATGTTTGAGGACGGCAGCGTCGAACAGCGCTTCAGCAAGAAGGAGGCGCTTGGCCTGAGCAGGGAGCTGGAGAAACTGGAGCGCAGCCTGGGTGGCATTAAGGACATGAACGGACTGCCGGATGCACTTTTTATTATCGATGTGGGTCATGAAAAGAATGCTGTGGCCGAGGCAAGAAAACTGGGAATTCCCGTCATCGGGGTGGTGGATACCAATAACGACCCGGATGGCATCGACTACGTGATCCCTGGCAACGATGACGCGATTCGCGCCATTCAACTCTATGTACAGGGGGCATCGGCAGCCATTCTCGAAGGTCGGGCGAGTGCTGCGAACATGGTTGCCGGCGACAGCAACGAAGAGTTTGTCGAGGTATCGGAGGGCGGTTCCTGAATCCTTAGAGGATCGGATTCGCCGGCTGGCGATAGGCGCTTGCCCAATCGCAACGGTATCCACAACTAACTTATTTCAGTTTTACAAATTAAGGGTAGACAGACTATGGCGATTACAGCCTCTCTGGTTAAGGAACTGCGCGAACGTACCGGCGCAGGCATGATGGAGTGCAAGAAGGCACTGGTTGAGACCGATGGTGATATAGATGCCGCCATTGAACAGATGCGCAAATCCGGTCAGGCCAAAGCGGCCAAAAAGGCCGGGCGCATCGCTGCTGAAGGTGTAATAGTGACCAGCTTCAGCGAGGACTGCAGCGAAGCGGCAATGCTCGAGGTCAACTGTGAAACCGACTTTGTCGGTAAAGACGAGAATTTCACCTCGTTCGCAAAGGCAGTGGCCGAGCGCGTACTGGCGGGTGGTGCCGATGATGTGGCGGCGCTTATGGAACAGCCCTTGCACGAGGGTGAGGAAACGACAGTCAATCAGGCCCGTGAAGCGCTTATATCAAAGCTTGGCGAGAACATGAACGTACGTCGCTTTACCCGTATCCGGGCTGGCAGCGGCAAGCTAACCAGCTATCGGCACGGGGTTCGTATCGGCGTCGTGATCGAGCTTGAAGGCGGCGATGAGGAACTCGGCAAGGATCTGGCGATGCATATCGCCGCGACCAATCCTATCTGTCTCTCAGCGGATCAGATGCCGCAGGATCTGCTCGACAAGGAGCGTGATATTGTTACCGCCCAGGCGAAGGAGAGCGGCAAGCCGGATGAGATTATTGCCAAAATGGTGGATGGCCGGATGCGCAAGTACCTGGCCGAGAACACGTTGCTTGGCCAGGCCTTCGTCAAGGATCCCGATATGACGGTGGAAAAACTGCTGAAGAGCAAATCTGCCTCGATCGCCCAGTACTCCCGATTCGAGGTCGGTGAGGGCATCGAGAAGAAGCAGGAGAATTTTGCTGAAGAGGTTATGGCGCAGGCAAAGATGTAACCGGGATAAGGCTGTCGATGACTGATCTGATTTGCCAACGCATTTTGCTAAAACTCAGTGGCGAGGCCCTCATGGGAGGAGGGGAATTCGGTATCGACCCGCAGGTTATCCGGCGGGTTTCCGAAGAGATCAGGGAGCTGGTCAATTCCGGAGTCCAGATCGGACTGGTGATCGGCGGCGGCAACATCTTCCGTGGCGCGGGTCTGGCAGATGGTGGATTCGACAGAGTCCGCGGCGATCACATGGGGATGTTGGCCACGGTCATGAATTCATTGGCGATGCAGGATGCACTGTCGCGGGCGGAGGTCGATGCCATGGTCTTTTCAGCGCTGCATATGCCCGATGTCTGCGAGACATTCACCGCGAGAGGAGCCAGAAAGGCCCTCGATGAGGGTCAAGTGGCGATTTTGGCCGCGGGTACCGGCAATCCCTATTTCACCACCGATTCGGCAGCCAGTCTCCGCGCAGTGGAGATAAACGCCGATTTGATGATCAAAGCGACTAAGGTCAATGGTGTCTATTCGGCAGATCCAGTTAAGGACTCACAGGCTGTCTTTTATCCTCAATTGACTTATGATCGTGCTTTGGCGGAAAACCTGCAGGTGATGGATGCGACGGCAATCGTACTATGCAGGGACAACGAGATGCCGCTACGCATCATGAATATTAACGATCCTGGCGCGCTGATGCGCTTGATGCGGGGCGAGGAGATCGGTTCACTAGTGGTAAAAGGCGGCTGAGATGATAGACGACATTAAGAGTGATGCTAATACCCGTATGGGAAAGAGTGTTGAGTCTTTGGTCCACGAACTGGCCAAAGTACGCACCGGAAGGGCACATCCCAGTCTTCTGGACCATATAAGAGTCGACTATTATGGTTCTGAAGTTCCGATCAGTCAGGTTGCCAACATCAACGTCGAGGATGCGCGAACCCTGACTGTGGTTCCCTGGGAAAAGACGATGGTATCGGTAGTCGAGAAAGCGATACTCACTTCCGATCTGGGCCTCAATCCAATGAGTGCGGGAACGGTTATCCGGGTTCCTATGCCGCCCTTGACCGAAGAGCGGCGCAAAGACCTGATACGTGTCGTGCGCCATGAGGCGGAAGGTGCTAAGGTGGCAATACGGAATATTCGTCGCGACGCCAACCACGATCTCAAGGATCTGGTAAAGGAGAAGATGATTTCAGAGGATGACGAGCGACGCGGTCAGGACGTCATCCAGAATCTGACCGACCAGCATATCAAACAGGTTGACGAATTGTTGGGTGAGAAGGAAAAGGATCTCATGGAGATCTAGCGGCACTGCCCGGTTTGTAGTGACACGGTTTGTTGGCAATCCAAAGTTGAATGCCGTGATTCCCCGAGCTCCCATCATCTGAAGCCCATCCGGATCGAACCATTTTTCATGACTTCAAAGCGACCAGGACTCTATTCAACTTTCAGCTGGGGATTCTAGGGCAATGACAAACGGCACGGCAAAGGAGTCTGAATCTATAGACAAGCGTTTGCCCCAGCATATCGCAATCATCATGGATGGTAATGGCCGGTGGGCGAAGAAGCGTGGTCTACCCCGCTATGCAGGCCATCCCGCGGGCGTCGAAGCCGTTCGTGGGGTAGTCGAGGTCTGTGTCGAACAACAGATTCGGGTACTGACTCTCTTCGCATTCAGCAGTGAGAATTGGCAACGACCTCAAAAGGAGGTCAATCTCATCATGGACCTTTTCATGAGGTCGCTGAAAAAAGAGGTGCGTCGTCTCGAACGCAACCATGTAAAGCTCAGAGTGATCGGCGATCGTAGCGCCTTTGCGGACAATCTACAGAAACAGATAAAAGAGGCCGAGCGACAAACACAAAACAACCAGGGTCTGTTGTTACAGGTGGCGGCCAACTACGGCGGTCGCTGGGACATCACTCAGGCGGCTAAACGGTTGGCCGAACAGGTACAGCAGGGAAAATTAGCGCCGGATCAGATTGATGAAGAGCAGTTCTCCCGAAATCTCTGTTTTACCGATGTCCCGGAACCGGATCTGTTTATCAGAACCGGCGGCGAGAAACGAATCAGTAATTTTCTGCTTTGGCAGTGTGCCTACACGGAGCTCTATTTTACCGATATGCTTTGGCCCGATTTCAATCGCAAGGCCCTGGAACAGGCGCTGCATGACTTTTCCAACCGCCAGCGACGATTTGGTCGCACCGGTGAGCAAGTACAGGATCAGACAGCTGAAGCTTCTTAGGGGTAGACGATCAGATGCATATACCCTGTGATGGCGCTCCTATCTACTATTACCGAGCACGGCGTTGCAGGATCCGCTTCCATGTCGAGATAACCGGCACCTAATTCAGTCATGCTTAAACAGCGCGTCATCACTGCTCTGATACTTGCACCTTTGGTCATCGCCGCAGTGTTGTTGTTGCCCAACGACTACTTGGCGCTCATTCTGGGTTTGGTGGTGGCGGTGGGCGGCTTTGAGTGGGCGAGGCTGAGCGGTGTTGCTAAAATCCAGCTTAAGGTCCTCTATGTAATATTGCTGTTGATCTCCCTGGCGGCAAGCTACCTCTTTCTGCCGCCGCCCTGGGTACCGGGTATTATCCTGATTTCCGTGATCTGGTGGCTAACAGTACTCTGGCGCCTGGCAAGCTATCACCCCGATCGACAACAATCTTATAGGATACCGCTGCGAGCCGTTGAGGGTTTCATCGTCCTGCTACCCGCATGGCTCGCGATCATTTCACTGCACCGTATTCCCCAGACCGGTCCGGGCCTCCTGCTGTTCGTGTTGATATTGATCTGGAGCGCGGATGTGGGGGCCTATTTTGCGGGTCATCGTTGGGGCAGACATAAGCTTGCCCCCCAGGTGAGTCCGGGAAAGACACGGGAGGGTGTGTATGGCGCTATCGTAGGCTCCCTGATTTGCGGATTCGTTCTTGCTGTCTGGTTGGGTGGAGGGCTTCCCCAGGCATTGCTGTTGATACTGCTCTGCGTGGTCACCATGCTGGCATCCGTAGTAGGGGATCTTTTTGAAAGCCTGATCAAGCGTCAACAGGGTGTAAAGGACAGTGGCAGCGTACTGCCCGGCCATGGCGGCATACTGGACCGGATCGACAGCCTGACTGCGGCCGCACCGGTATTTCTGTTTGGTTTGATGTTGCTGGGAGAGGTGTCATGAAAGGTATAACCGTGCTTGGGTCAACCGGCTCCATCGGCGTGAGTACGCTGGATGTCCTGGCCAGGCATGGAGACAAGTATCGTGTCGTCGCCCTGACCGCGAACCGCGATGTGGAGGGTATGTTGCTTCAATGCGAGCAATTCAGACCGGAGATCGCGGTTATGGCCGATGCCAATGCCGCCAACCGCCTGGCAAAGGGTTTAAGCGACAGGGATATCACTACCGAGGTTCTGTCCGGGTTGAGGGGGCTGGAGATCGCCGCCTCCATGCCCGCTGCGCACATAGTGATGGCGGCTATTGTGGGTGCCGCCGGTCTACTGCCGGCATTGGCGGCGGTACGGGCGGGAAAGCGCCTGTTGCTGGCAAACAAAGAGGCGCTGGTGGTAGCAGGCAGTCTGTTTATGAAGGAAGTGGCGGCCCACGGTGCGGAGATCCTGCCTATCGACAGTGAGCATAATGCCGTCTTTCAATGCCTGCCGACGGGCGGTGATGGCGATCTGGTATCAGGCGGTGTCAAGCGTATCTTGCTGACCGCGTCCGGCGGTCCTTTCCTTACCACCCCCCTGGAACAGTTGGCAACGGTAACCCCGGCCCAGGCCTGCGCCCACCCGAACTGGGAGATGGGGCGCAAAATCTCGGTCGATTCCGCTACCATGATGAACAAGGGATTGGAGGTCATCGAGGCGCACTGGCTGTTTCACGCCAAGGCGGAAGAGATCGAGGTGGTACTGCATCCGCAGAGTATCATCCATTCGATGGTGGAGTATGTGGATGGTTCGGTGTTGGCTCAGCTCGGTAATCCGGATATGCGGACGCCGATTGCCCATGCCCTGGCATGGCCGCAGCGTATCTCCTCGGGGGTCGACAGCCTCAATCTGTTCGAGGTCGCGCAGCTCGACTTTGAGCAGCCTGATCTGCGGCGCTACCCCTGTCTCGAACTTGCCTATCAAGCAATTCAGGCCGGCGGTACGGCGAGCGTGGTTCTCAATGCAGCCAACGAGGTGGCGGTGGATGCTTTCCTCTCGCAACGCCTGGCATTCACCGAGATTGCCAGGGTGGTGGACGAGACCCTGCAGAGGCTGCCGGTACAGAGCGTGGAGGATCTCGATACCCTGCTCGCCATCGATGGGGAAGGACGGGCGATTGCGGAACAAGTCATGCAAAATAGGGTCTTAAGCAGCGGAATAGGCTGATTGTTACCTATGAATTCACTACTCTTCACGATCATCTCTTTTATCGTCGCCCTGGCAATCTTGATTGCGGTGCATGAATTCGGTCACTTCTGGGTCGCGCGAAAACTGGGTGTCAAGGTGCTGCGCTTCTCCATCGGCTTTGGCCGTGCTCTGTGGCGGCGCACCGGAGCGACGGATGGCACAGAATATGTGATTGCCGCCATTCCCCTGGGCGGTTATGTGAAGATGCTCGACGAACGCGAAGCGCCGGTGGATGACGAGGAGCGGGATCGGGCGTTCAACCGCCAGTCTCTGGGCGTACGCAGCGCCATCGTGGTTGCAGGACCACTGTTTAATTTTCTCTTTGCCATCCTGGCCTTCTGGCTCATCTTCGTCACCGGCGATACCGGCCTCAAACCGATGGTGGGTGAGGTGAAGAGCGGTTCCATCGCGGAGCAGGTGGGTTTCGAGCGGGGTGATGAGATCCTGGCGGTAGCGGACAAGCCCACCCCGACCTGGGAGAGCGTGGTCTATGTCATCCTCTCCGAGGCCCTCGACAGCGGCAGCCTGTCGATTCACGTACGCAACCAGGCTGGAGATGAACAGGCCTATCAACTGCCGAGCCAGGGGCTCACCAGGATGTCGGAGGACGGGATGTTGCTGCAGAACCTCGGCCTCTCGCCCGATCGTCCCACACTGCCGCCGGTCATCGGCGAGGTGCTGGATGGGGAGCCGGCGGCCGAAGCCGGCATATTGCCTGGGGACCGCATTGTCAC
The DNA here is from genome assembly GCA_003094535.1 of gamma proteobacterium symbiont of Ctena orbiculata. Lineage (GTDB taxonomy): Bacteria > Pseudomonadota > Gammaproteobacteria > Chromatiales > Chromatiaceae > Thiodiazotropha. The sequence continues at coordinate 13,489 of NATV01000120.1, forward strand.
AGTCGACGGTATCGAGGTGGAGGATTGGAGCGACTGGGTCGATTATGTTCGTCAGCGTCCAGGCCAGGCCCTGGACCTGGAGGTCGATCGCGACGGTGATTACATGCTGATGGTCGTCACCCCCGCGAAGGTTGAGGATGCCGGCGAGAGCTATGGCCGCATCGGTGCGAGCGTCAGCGTACCCGACAACCTGATGGATGACTACCGGGCCGTGGTCAAATATGGGCCCATCGAGGCAATCGGCCAATCACTCTATAAGACCTGGGATCTCTCCCTGCTGATGCTGAAGATGCTGGGCAAGATGATTATCGGCGAGGTTTCGGTGAAAAATCTCAGTGGCCCGATATCGATTGCCGATTCCGCCGGGAAGTCGGCTAGCTACGGTATAAGCTATTTTCTCAAATTTCTCGCTATTGTCAGTATCAGCCTGGGTGTGCTGAACCTGCTGCCCATTCCCGTACTGGACGGTGGCCACCTGTTTTTCTTCCTCATCGAAGGGATCAAGGGCAGCCCACTGTCGGATCGGTTCATGGAGCAGGGTCAAAAAATCGGTCTGTTGATATTGTTGGCGATCATGAGTCTTGCCTTCTATGTCGACATTAATCGTTTTCTCGGCTAATGGGGATCACTGCGGCTGGATAGGTGGCTATGGATGGGACAAAGGGCTATCGATATCCTGAGTTAATCCCTTATACTAACGCGCTGTTTCGCCACCCAAATCGTTCTGTGTGTGCAGAGCCCGGAACGGATAATATGAAAAAACAGAGTTGTAGCTACAGATAATGCCTCTATTTTCCCGGATTCTTGCCCTCCTGACTCTGATGGGTGGGTTCTTAATCACCCAACAGAGCGCCGCCTTCGTGGTGGAGGACATTCGGGTAGAGGGATTGCAGCGCATCTCGGCCGGAACAGTATTCAATTATCTGCCGATCAAGACCGGGGACGAGGTCGATGCGGGCAATACCGCGCAGATTATCCGGACTCTCTACAAAACGGGCTTTTTCAAAGATATACGGCTCGAGCGGGATGAGAATATCCTGATCGTGTTCGTCCGTGAACGCCCCGCGATAGCTGAAATAAATATCAGTGGAAACAAGGAGTTGGACACTGAGCCCCTGATGGCGGGATTGAAGGATATCGGTCTCGCCGAGGGCAGGGTGTTCAAGCGGGCGCTGCTTGAAAAGGTCGAGCAGGAGCTCAATCGCCAATATTTCGCACGGGGTAAATATGGCATCAAGATCAAATCCACGGTAACGCCGCTGGAGCGCAATCGTGTCGGTTTGGGGATCGAGATCTCGGAGGGTCTGACCGCGCGAATCAAGCACATCAATATCATCGGCAATCAGGCCTTTGAGGACGATGAGCTGCTGGATGAGTTCGAGCTCGGAGTGCCCTCCTGGTATGCCATCTTCTCCAGCCGTGACAAATACTCCAAGCAGGCGCTCTCGGGGGACCTGGAGACACTGCGCTCATTCTATCTCGACCGGGGTTTTATCGACTTCAAGATCGAATCGACTCAGGTCTCCATAACCCCGGACAAGCAGGATATCTACATCACCGTGGTGGTCGACGAGGGTGATGTCTTCACCCTCAGCGACATCAAGCTGGCGGGGGAGCTGGAGCTTGAACCCGAGGAGCTCTTCCCCTTGATTCATCTCAGACGGGGATCGGTATTCTCGCGTAAAAAGCTGACGGCCAGTGCGGACAGACTGAACCGGCACTACTCCGACGTGGGCTATGCATTTGCCAACGTCAACACCATACCCGACATCGATCGCGAGAAGCGCGAGGTGGCTATCACTTTCTTCGTCGACCCGGGAAAAAGGGTCTATGTCCGCTATATCAATATTTCCGGCAACACCAACACCCGCGATGAGGTGCTGCGCAGGGAGTTGCGCCAGATGGAATCTGCATGGTTTTCCGGTGAGAAGACCCGGCTCTCCCGCGAGCGGTTGCAGCGTTTGGGCTATTTCAGTGAGGTGAACATGGAGACCCCCGCGGTACCCGGTTCCACCGATCAGGTCGATGTGAACATTGCAGTCACCGAAGCCGCTTCGGGACAATTCAGCGCCGGTGTCGGTTTTACCCAGACCCAGGGCGTCATCTTCAACGCCAGTATCAGTGAAAACAACTTTCTCGGTACCGGGAATCGCTTCAGCGCGGGCTTCGATACCAGTGAAGCCACCAAGAAGCTCTCCCTCTCCTACACCAATCCTTACTACACCATCGATGGTGTGAGCCAGGGCTATGAACTGAGCTATCGGGAAACCGACTTCTCGGAGCTGAATATTTCCCGCTACTCCACCGACGTCGGACGCCTGGGCGTCCATTTTGGCATTCCCTTGACCGAATACGATCGTCTCAGATTCAGCCTGGCCTATGAACGCACAACCTTTTTCCTGGGTTCTTCGCCTTCTGACGAGATCATGGAATTCATCGAGACCAATGGCGATGAGTTCGATGATTTCGAGCTGGTGGGCAGTTGGATCCATGACACCCGGGATCGCGCCATATTCCCCAACCGGGGCGGACGGCAGGTCTTCTCCATCGAGACCAACGTTCCCGGCAGTGATCTGCAGTACTACCGTGTCAGGTACAACAACGCTCACTACTTCCAGCTAACCAATGCCTTGACCCTGAAATTGAACGGCGAACTGGGTTATGGCGAAGGCTACGGGGAAGACGAGGAACTGCCGTTTTTCCGCAATTTTTTTGCCGGCGGCATCGGTTCTGTGAGAGGTTTCGAGGAGAATACCCTGGGTCCTCAGGATTCTCAGGATGATGCTTTGGGAGCAAATGCTAGAATCGTCGGTCAGATGGAACTACTCTTCCCCGCGTTTGGTGATGAGTTCAAGGATACAGTGCGCGCCGGTTTCTTTGTCGACGTCGGAAATGTCTTCGACCTGGAAGGCGGCGAGGAGATCGAATGGGACCTGTTTAGGGCTTCCACCGGTCTGATGTTATCCTGGTTTTCACCCGTGGGCGCCCTCTCATTCAGCTGGGGCTACCCGATCAAGGAGGAAGAGGGTGATGACATTAAGAACCTTCAATTCAGAATTGGTGGTGGTTTCTAATTAATTAGGGAGTTATTGGGTGAATTTGTTAAGACATATATTACTTGCTTTTACCTTGGGCTTGTTTCTGACTTGTAGCGTTGCAGCCGAGGAGTATCGCATCGGCTACGTGAATTCAAAAAAAGTCCTCGAGGAGTCGCCGCAATTCAAATCGGCTAGGGAGCGGCTGCAGACCGAGTTTTCACGCCGGGAGAAGGATCTGCTAGCCTCGCAAAAACAGCTGAAACAGCTTGAAGAGAAGCTGCAAAGAGACGGTTCGGTGATGAGCGAATCGGAGGTCAAACGGCTGGAGCGGGATATCCTCAACCGCAGCCGCAAGTTGAAAAACGCCCAGACCGAGTTCCGCGAGGATCTCAACCTGCGTCAGAACGAGGAGTTCAAGAAACTCCGTCAGCAGGTGCGCGAGGTGATCCAGGAAGTGGGTAAAAGCGAGAACATAGACCTTATCGTTTCTGACGGCGTCATCTATTTCAGCAAGAAGATCGACATCTCCGATAAGGTGTTGGAAAAGCTGCGTCAACTAAAAGCGGAATAAGGTGGTTTCAAGATCATCTGCAACCCGTCTTGGAGACCTGGCCAAGGCCGTCGGGGCGAAACTGCTGGGTGATCCGGAAACGATCATTACCGGCGTGGGTACGCTGCAGGCCGCGAAACCGGGTGAGTTGAGTTTTCTCAGCAACGCCTCCTATCGTCGCTACCTTGCCACCACCCGGGCTTCCGCGGTTATCCTCCACGACAGGGATGCAGCCGGCTGTCCGGTTGCCGCACTGGTCTCCGACAATCCCTATCTTGCCTATGCCAGGACCGCTGACAAGCTATTTCCGCGCAAAACCTTCCCCCCCGGCATCGATCCCTCCGCGGCAGTGGATCAAACCGCCATTATTGACGACAGTGCCTGGATTGGTCCCTGTTCGGTGATCGGGGAGGGGGTAAGGATCGAATCGGGTGTCTATCTGGGACCCGGTTGCGTGGTCGAGGAGAATTGCTCGATCGGCGCCGATTCACGTCTGGTGGCCAATGTAACCCTCTGCCGGGACACCGATCTGGGTCAGCGCTGCCTGATCCATCCCGGGGCCGTGCTGGGTGCGGATGGCTTCGGACTGGCGAATGACGAGGGGCGCTGGATCAAGGTGCCTCAATTGGGCCGGGTGCGCGTTGGTGACGACGTGGAGATCGGTGCCAACACCACCATCGACCGTGGTGCCCTGGAGGACACCGTCCTGCACGACGGCGTTAAGCTGGACAACCTGATTCAGATTGCCCACAACGTTGAAATTGGGCGGCATACGGCCATGGCGGGTTGCTCCGCCGTGGCCGGATCAACAAAGATCGGAGAACACTGCACCATTGGCGGACAGACAGGTCTGGTGGGTCATTTGACGATAGGTGATAATGTGCACTTTTCGGCAGCCACCCTGGTTACTCGGTCGTTTACCGCGGCGGGGTATTACAGTGGTAATCTGCCCGCCATGGAGAATGCGGCGTGGAGACGCGTGGTTGCCCGGCTCCGGAAATTGGAGTCAATGGCTAGAGATATGAAATTTCTGAAAAAAACATCCAAACGACCCGACGAGGACCGTTGAGATGAAGGCACTGTTTTCTAACGGGAGGGTGGTTTGATCGCGATGGATATCAACAAGGTGCTGAGTCTGCTACCGCACCGCTATCCTTTCCTTCTTATCGATCGGGTGCTCGAATACGAGAAGGACAACCGCCTGCTGGCACTGAAAAATGTCACTTACAACGAACCCTTTTTCAACGGCCATTTCCCCGTCCAGCCGGTGATGCCGGGTGTGTTGATTGTGGAAGCGATGGCCCAAGCGACCGGTCTGCTGGCCATGGAATCCAATCCGGAAACGGTGAACGAGACTACAATCTATCTTTTCGTCGGCATCGATAAGGCGCGTTTCAAGCAGCAGGTGGAGCCAGGTGACCAGCTGATCATCGAAGTCGTACAGAACAAGATGAAGCGGGGTATAGGCTTTTTTAGCTGTTCCGCAATGGTCGAGGATAGAACCGTAGCCACAGCGGAGATCATGTGCACGGCGCGGGAGATAGGCAACTGATCGATCCACGCGCAGTTATCGATCCGGGTGCCGAACTCGAAGAGGGGGTCAGCGTCGGACCCTTCTCCATTATCGGCGATGGCGTCAAGGTCGCCGCGGGTACCGTGATCGGGCCTCATGTCGTGATCAGGGGGGCGACACAAATAGGCAGGGATAACCGGATCTACCAGTTCGCCTCGATAGGCGAAGACCCCCAGGATATGAAGTACGCCGGTGAGCCGACCAGGCTGGAGATCGGAGATCGCAACACCATTCGTGAATTCGCCACCCTCCATCGCGGCACGGTACAGGATCGGGGTGTGACGCGAATCGGTAATGACAACCTGCTGATGGCCTATATCCACGTGGCCCACGACTGTATCCTGGAGGACCATATCATCATGGCCAACGCCGCCACCCTGGGTGGCCATGTGCGAATCGATCGGCACGCCATTCTCGGTGGATTTACCAAGGTGCACCAATTTTGCCGTGTAGGGGCTCACAGCTTCTCCGGGATGGGCTCCTCGATCGGCATGGATCTGCCCCCCTATGTCATGGCATCGGGTCAACCCGCCAGACCCCATGGCATCAACCGTGAGGGGCTGAGCCGACGAGGATTCGGCAAAGAGGCAATTCAGCAGATCAAGCGTGCCTATAAGCTCATCTACCATGCCAACAAACGCCTGGAAGAGGCGAGGGACGGTATCGATGCCATGTTGAGTGATACCCCGGAGCTGGAGATACTTTCCGAGTTTCTCAAAATCAAGGGCCGAGGTATTTTGCGTTAGGGAAAGAACCCTTAGAGCCCTTGGATTACGATCCCCGCCTATGCAGAAGTCACAATCACAGAGACCCCTGAGAATCGGCCTACTAGCCAATGAAGTGTCGGGTGATCAGTTGGCGGCGGCGCTTATCCTTGCCCTGCGCGCCCGGCAGGCGGATATCGAGTTCGAGGGTATGACGGGACCGCTGATGGAGGCGGCTGGATGCCGCTCACTTGCCAGGATGGATCCGGTGATGGGATTGATCGAAGTGATACATCATCTTCCCGGACTGCTGCGGACACGTGGAGACCTGGCGGCCCACTTTCTTGCCGATCCACCGGATCTGGTAGTGGGCGTAGATGCTCCGGACTTCAATCTGGCGCTGGAGACCAGGCTCAAGGCGGCGGGTATCAAGACAGCTCACTTTGTCAGTCCCACGGTCTGGGCATGGCGCCAGGGACGGGTGAAGCGGCTTCGGCAGGCGGTCGACCTGATGCTCTGTCTGTTCGAGTTCGAGGTCGATTTCCTGCTTCGCCACAAGGTTCCTGCGGCCTATGTGGGGCATCCCCTCGCGGACCAGATTCCACTGCAGGCGGCCGAACCCGCAGCGGTCAGGAACGATTTGGGACTTGACGGGGAGAGCCCGGTGGTTGCTCTGCTGCCCGGTAGCCGCAGCAGCGAGGTGAGCAGGCTTGGTCCATTATTCCTGCAGACCGCGCGCTGGCTGCGGCGATACAAGCCGGAACTGCAGTTTGTCGCACCCATGGTGAATCAGCGGCTGATGCAGCTGTTCCAAGAGCAGATCGAAGCAACCGCACCCGAACTGCCGGTGAGGCTTGTGGAGGGCAGATCGAGGGAGGCGATCACTTCAGCGGATGCGGTGTTGACCGCATCGGGTACCGCTACCCTTGAAACCCTACTCTTGAAGCGCCCCATGGTGGTGGCCTACCGCCTATCCCCATTCACGGTCTGGCTGATACGTCGCCTTAAGCTGCTGAAAACACCCCATGTGGCAATGGCAAACCTCCTTTCTGACGAACCCTATGCCCCCGAGTTTGTCCAGGAGGCGTGCAAACCCGATTCCATGGGCAGGGCCTTGTTGAAATTTCTCGAAGACCCGGCCCGCTGTGATCAGATCAAACAGGCCTACCTGGCGATCCATGAGAGGCTGCGAAAAAATGCTGCAGAGGCAGCAGCCGATGCGGTTTTGGAGCTGTTGGGGGCTGTTCAAACGTCCAAAAGCAGATAGTTATCAACTTCCCGGTAACAATCCGACAGCCTATAAATAATCGATTAGACAGGGAAGGTTTTTTTTGCTCTTATTGTTACTTTGTTGGAACCAGATGAGCGCGTTAATCCACCCGCGGCAGGGACACCTATAGTTAGCGATGGCTGAACTACTCCACGATCTGATCTTCGAATCTGCCTCCCGCTCACCTTCGCAGACGGCCCTTAAATATAAATCGTCAACGCTGACCTATGCCGAACTGGCGGAACAGGTAGAACATCTTTCGCGGGCATTGATCGACATCGGCGTTGAGAAGCAGGACCGTATCGCGATCTACCTGCCGAAGTGCCTGGAGAATGTTATCGCCATCTTTGCCGCGTCCGCTGCCGGTGCCGTGTTCGTGCCGATCAATCCTGCGCTCAAGCCCCATCAGGTATCGCATATTCTACTCGACAGCGAGGCCAAGGTTCTGATCACCACCCAGGGTAAATGCCGGGCGCTGAATACAGCGCTTGGGTATTGCGTCGATTTGCAGAGCGTGATCCTGACCGATGACGTAGACAGCGAAGACGAGGAGATACACACCCAGCGTTTGCTGGCATGGGATGAGTTGATTGCCGCCTCCCCGGTAACCGTTCGGGTTCATCGTGTCATCGATTCGGATATGGTCTCGCTGATCTACACATCGGGCAGTACCGGTGATCCTAAGGGGGTGATTCTCTCCCATCGTAATATGGTGACCGGCGCAAAGAGTGTTGCCCAATACCTGAATAACAGCCCCTCGGACAGGATCCTGGCGGTGCTTCCACTCAGCTTCGACTACGGTATGAGCCAGTTGACGACCGCCTTTCTGGTCGGCGCCTCTGTTGTCTTGATCAACTATCTGCTGCCCATGGAGGTGCTCAATACCCTGGCCCAGGAGCGGATCACCGGATTGGCCGCGGTACCGCCGTTGTGGAATCTGCTGGTCGAATTGCCCTGGCCGGGCGAGGCCGCGGCGAACCTGCGCTATATCACCAGTTCGGGTGGCGTGGTGCCGGTTGAGACAACGGAGCTGCTACGACAGATGCTGCCCAAGACGGAGATCTATCTCATGTACGGGCTCACCGAGGCTTTTCGATCGACCTACCTGCCGCCGGAGCAGATCGAGAAACGGCCCACCTCGATCGGTAAGGCGATCCCAAACGCAGAGGTTCTGGTGCTGAGAAGCGACGGCACCCCCTGTGCAGTGGATGAACCCGGTGAATTGGTCCATCGGGGATCACTGGTGGCCATGGGTTACTGGAACGATGTCGAGGCCACCGAGCAGCGCTTTCGCCCCATACCCAACCGGGTTGACGCCATCCCGGGGGAAGAGATAGCGGTCTGGTCGGGGGATATCGTCAAGATGGACAGCGAAGGCTATCTCTATTTCCTGAGAAGGGACGACGAATTGATCAAAACCATGGGCTACCGGGTAAGCCCAAATGAGATTGAAGAGATATTCTACCGCTCAGGCCTGGTATCCGAGGTGGTTGCGCTGGGTATACCTCACACCACGATCGGTCAGTCGATTGTGCTCGTGGCAATACCGAAAAACGGGGTGGAGGTGACGGAAAAGCTCCTGCTGGATGACTGCAAACAGCGTCTGGCGAGCTACATGATGCCTGCGGAAATTATTTTTCGAAGTTCTCTCCCAACCAACCAGAATGGCAAGGTTGACCGAAAGCAGCTTGCCCTGGAGGTTCTGGAATCCGTCAGCGCTTGAGCTGAATCTCATATCCGTTTCATTCCCTTGATTAGTGTTAACGATAGAACCATGTCAAGAACCTTTACCCTGATTGCGGGCGTTGATGAGGTAGGCAGGGGGCCCTTGGCGGGACCTGTTGTCGCCGCCGCGGTGATACTCCATCCGCAGCGCTCCATCGTAGGCCTGGCCGACTCCAAGAAATTGAGCGAAAAACGCCGTGAAGCGCTCTCTCTGGTGATCCAGGAACAGGCCCATAGCTGGTCCCTGGGGCGGGCGGAAGTGGAGGAGATCGATCGCATCAACATCCTGCAGGCAAGCCTGTTGGCGATGAAGCGGGCGGTGGAGGGACTGCCCTCGATGCCCGGTCTGGCCCTGGTGGACGGCAGGCATGCCCCGCAACTGGCCTGCAAGGTTGAGACCGTCGTCGGTGGGGATGCAACCGTCGAGGCGATCAGCGCGGCCTCGATCATCGCCAAGGTGGCCAGGGATCGGGAAATGGTCGAACTGGACAGCCGCTACCCCGGCTACGGGCTCGCGCGCCACAAGGGCTATCCGACCAAACAGCATCTGGCGGGTCTTCAGGCCCTGGGCGTAACGCCGATCCATCGACGCTCCTTCGGTCCGGTCAAGCGGCTGACCGGCTGATTCCCGGGTTCGTGTCAAATCTCACGGGAGGCGATTCCGGGCTCATGACCTGAGACCGATTCGGGTTAGAATAGGCAGCCATGGAATTCCCCTTCGTTCATCTCCGGGTTCACTCCGAATACTCCCTGGTCGATGGCCTGGTACGGGTCAAATCCCTGGTCAAGCAGGTGGCCGAAGCAGGGATGCCCGCGGTGGCCCTGACCGATCAATCGAACCTCTTCGCCCTGGTGCGCTTCTACCAGGCCGCGTTGGCCGCCGGGGTCAAGCCGATCGCCGGTGTCGATGCCTGGATCAGAAATCCGGAGGATATCAACACCCCCTTCCGCCTGGTGCTGCTGGTACAGAACCAGGCGGGCTACAGGAACCTGACCCGGCTGGTATCGCGCAGCTACCGCGAGGGCCAACACCTGGGACGTCCGCTGATGGAGCGCGACTGGCTCCACGGCAACACGGAGGGATTGATCGCACTCTCCGCGGGGCGTCACGGCGATGTGGGTCGCGCCCTGCTGGCCGGCAACCAGGCCGAGGCGGAACAGCTGCTCAACCATTGGCTGGAGCTGTTCGGCGACCGCTACTACCTGGAGCTGCATCGCACCGGGCGCGCCGACGAGGAGCGCTGCCTCCATGAGTGCGTGACCCTGGCGGCGGATTACGGGGTTCCCGTGGTGGCCACCAACGATGTCCATTTCCTCCAGGCGGAGGATTTCGACGCCCACGAGATACGGGTCTGTATCCACGAAGGGCGTACCCTCGACGATCCCAGGCGGCCGAGAAACTACAGTGAAGAGCAATACCTGCGCAGCCCTGAAGAGATGGTCGAGCTGTTTTCCGACATCCCCGAGGCGCTGGAGAACACGCTGGAGATCGCCAAGCGCTGCACCATCGAACTAACCCTGGGCCAGAACTTTCTTCCCGATTTCCCCATTCCCGAGGGGATGACCGTCGGCGAGTTTCTCGCCGCCGAATCGCGCAAGGGGCTGGCGTGGCGGCTGCAGCGGATTCTCGATCCTCAAGATCCCGGATTATCCGAAAAGCGCAGGGTCTATGACGAGCGCCTGCAAGTGGAACTGGATGTCATCAACAGCATGGGCTTTCCCGGCTACTTCCTGATCGTCGCCGACTTCATCCAGTGGGCCAAGGACAACGACATCCCTGTCGGTCCCGGGCGCGGTTCCGGGGCCGGCTCCCTGGTCGCCTACGCATTGAAGATCACCGATCTCGATCCCATCGAACACGAACTGCTGTTCGAGCGCTTCCTCAATCCCGAGCGTGTCTCCATGCCCGACTTCGACGTCGATTTCTGTATGGACAAACGCGACCTGGTGATCGATTACGTGGCACGGCGCTACGGCCGCGACTCGGTCTCCCAGATCATCACCTACGGCTCGATGGCGGCGAAGGCGGTGGTGCGCGACGTCGGCCGTGTGCTCGGCCACCCCTACGGTTTTACCGACCGGGTGGCGAAGATGATCCCCTTCGAGATCGGCATGACCCTCGACAAGGCGCTGCTGGAGAGCGACGATCTGAAGCAGGCCTACGCCGGCGACGAGGAGGTGAGCGAGCTCATCGACATGGCGAAGAAGCTGGAGGGATGCGCGAGGAATGCGGGTAAGCACGCCGGCGGCGTGGTCATCTCCCCCGGCCTGCTGACCGATTTCACCCCCCTCTATTGCGAGGCCAACGGCGAGGGACTGGTCACCCAGTTCGACAAGGACGACGTGGAGAAAGTGGGGCTGGTGAAGTTCGACTTTCTCGGCCTGCGCACCCTCACCATCGTCGACTGGGCGTTGAAGACGGTCAACGCGGAGCGGGTCAAACAGGGGCAGGAGGCGATCGACATCACCGCCATTCCCATGGATGACGAGGCCTCGTTTCGACTCCTGAAGAGCGCCGAGACCACCGCCGTGTTCCAGCTGGAATCCCGCGGCATGAAGGAGCTGATCAAGAAGCTCCAACCCGATTGCTTCGATGACATTACCGCCCTGGTGGCCCTGTTTCGCCCCGGTCCCCTGCAGTCCGGGATGGTGGACGACTTCATTAACCGTAAACACGGCCGCGCCAAGGTGGCCTACCCGCACCCGGACCTGGAGCCGATCCTGAAGCCGACCTACGGCGTGATTCTCTACCAGGAACAGGTGATGCAGATCGCCCAGGTGCTGGCGGGCTACTCCCTGGGTGGTGCCGACCTGCTGCGCCGGGCCATGGGCAAGAAGAAGCCGGAGGAGATGGCGAAGCAGGGGGAGATCTTCCGCAAGGGCTCGGTGGAGCGCGGTGTGGAGGAAGAGACCGCGACCTACATCTTCGACCTGATGGAGAAGTTCGCCGGTTACGGTTTCAATAAATCCCACTCCGCCGCCTATGCCCTGGTCTCCTATCAGACAATCTGGCTCAAGGCGCACTACCCCTCTGCCTTCATGGCCGCGGTCTGCTCCGCCGATATGGACAACACCGACAAGGTGGTGCCGCTGATCGAGGAGTGCCGCCGCATGGGGCTCAAGGTCGAGGCGCCCCAGGTCAACCTCTCGGAGTATAAGTTCACCGCCACCGACCGGGAGACCGTGGTCTACGGCCTCGGCGCCATCAAGGGGGTGGGTGAGTCGGCCATCGAGTCGGTGATCGAGGAGCGCAACGGCAACGGCCCCTACCGGGATATCTTCGAATTCTGCCGCCGCATCGATCTGCGCAGGGTCAACCGGCGGGTGATCGAGTCGCTGATCAGGGCCGGCGCCCTTGACGGACTCGGTGCCAACCGGGCCACCCTGATGATGCAGCTGCCCCTGGGTCTGAAACTGGCCGAGCAGCACCACGCCATGGAGGCGGTGGGTCAGAATGACCTCTTCGGCATGGGCGATCCGCAGCCGGTGGAGGCGAGCCACGCCCAGGTGATTCCCAAGGATGTGGAGGAGTGGGCCGAGGAGCAGCGTCTGCAGGGTGAGAAAGAGACCCTGGGCCTCTATCTCACCGGCCATCCCATCGATCGTTATGCCGGAGAGTTGGGGCATATCAGCAGCAGCCGCATCGGGGATCTGAGCCTCGATGGCCCACAGGAAGGGGGGCAGCGCCGCCGTGGAAAACCGGTGGTGGTCACCGGTCTGGTGGTCAGTGCCAGCCACCGTCAGACCCAGCGCGGGCGCATGGGCACCCTGGTCCTGGACGATCGCAGCGGACGCATCGAGTGCACCCTCTTCAGCGAGGCTTATGAGCAGCATCGGGAACTGATCGCCGCGGACAATATCCTGGTGGTTTCCGGTAGTCTCAACTACGACGAATTCCGTGGCGGACTCAGCATCCGTGCCGATAACCTGCTGACTTTCGAGCAGGCCCGTTCCCACTATGCGGGGCTGTTGAGTATCAAGGTCTGCCTCAACGGGCTCGACGTCCCGGGATTCAGTGAGCAACTACATCAGATACTCGCCCCTTTCAGGGGAGGCACCACCGGAATCAGACTGCACTATAAAACGAAGAGTGCCTGTGGCGATATCCAGTTGGGCAAGGAGTGGCAGGTCAATCCCACCGACGAGTTACTGCGCAGACTCGAGCAATATTTCGGTGCTGGTTCTGTCGATGTAGGCTATCGTCAATCCACTGCCCAACCGCGGCAATGAACACATTCTTGATTGGCACTGGCATCACACAGGCTCAGCCGCATTACCCATTGGATGGTAGCAATGGGTGTTGCGGATGAGGCGGTAGCGTAAATCGTTGCGCAACTCTTTTCCTGATCAGAAGGACCAGCGCCAGGAGACCTGCAGCATGTCAAGACCATCCTGACTGGCATCGGCCTGCTTCTCGCTCGCCAGGTAGTCGGTCAGTTCCGTGATTTTGTCCGAGGTGGTCGCATAGTGGGTGAGGCGAGACAGATCGGTGGACACCATGTTCCAGTCGACCGACCAACCGCTGAAGTCTGTTGCCTCGTTGGGGATGCCGATGCTGCTGTCGAACCTGTCCGATGAGTGATAGACATGCCAGGTGATCGCGGTATTGCTCAGTGTCAGACGCCGCCACGCATCGTCCATTCCGGCCACCCCGTTATCATAGGCAGCGTCGTAATCGACACGGATCATATCCGTGACTGAGCTGCTGAAACTGAGGGTTGGTAGATAGTTGGGAACTTCGTCAAAGGCGAGACTGTTATCGGGATTGTTGCGGAGCTTGATCAGCTTGCTGACCTGGGTGCCGCCGGTGACCACATTTTCACGCTCCACGGAGGTGAAGTAGATATCGTCACTTTGTCTCTTGCTCGCCGGTAGTTTGAGGAATGACGGATTGGCACTGGTGTCCTCCTCCACGAACTGCACCTTGGTCCCGAACAAATCGAGTTTGTTTCTAAAGCCTTTATAGTCAGGCAGTCCCACATAGCTGCTGACATCCGGTGAAACAGTCTCACCCACGTCGCTGGCGACGGGTGTGTAATTGATCGTGGGGTTGGTGGCAAGATCGACAGCTCTCGCGATATCCAAGTGAAATTGGCCGAAGGTGAAGACCTGGTAATAGAGATCAACCGTCGTCGGTTCATCGTCATCGAGCTCAATATCCACGCTGTAGGCGGTATTCAGACCCACCCCGGAAGCCAGGGTGTACCAGTTATCACGAAAAGCGTTAGTGAAACTGAGCTGGGCGGTGAAGTTGTCGCCGGGATAGCCGATGGTGCCGTTCAGGTTATAAGTACTCGAGCCGTCAGTGTCGTCACACAACAGGAAATCGGTTTTGTACCTGCTCAGGCTTGTCCTGAACAGATAGGCGCGACGTACGGAGCGGTAGTCGCAGACTGCCAGCAGGGAGAAAAAACCGGATGGATCACTGATATTGAGGCCGACGGACGGCTCGGTGACATTCACGTTTTGCCAGCTGCCGGAATCACCATCCTTGTAGCTGAGATAAAGGGGCAGACCACGGTTGAAGGAAAACGACAGATTGGCGGTCAGCCCCCCGTCACCCGTGTCGGTGTCAATAAGGGTAAAGTCATCGTCATCGTCATCATTATGTAAACTGCCGAGGGTGGAGACGATGCCGAACAGAATGACACAAAGGACTAACAGTGACTGCATGGCCTTGCGGCCGGTGTTCATTATTTTAGACATGACGAGGCCCCTCCAATCGGTTGCAAAAAATAAGCGTGAGATAGGCGGCAATACTCCCCAGAAGGATGAACAGAAGATCCAGTGGATCAAAGGTGCTGCCCAGGAGATAGGATTGGGTGTTTTGTAAAACCGGAATATCGCTGAACCAACGGGGTATCCGGTCAGAGATGGTTGCAGCGATATCCGGATGCTGGGCTATTTCGGCCATGAAGTCGAATAGAAACCAGGCCAGGGTGATCGAGCGATGGATGAAAAGCGAGCGATCGAGTACCAGTGCGGTAAGAAGGATACAGATATAGACATGGACGAACTCCGGAATCTGGCCGGAAAAGGGGAGTGACAAAGAACCCCAGAGTCCGAGGGAACCGATGAAATCCGGCATCAGATAGACGCTTGCTGGATCCCGCTCCAGGGTGTAGACCAGTACGCCGAGGACCGAGGCCAGCATGAGTGCGTACAATTCCACTCTGTGACGGCTTAGATAACTGCTCGATTGTGATGCGGTATGTGCCCTACCCATAAACGTACCTGTCAGCAGATTCCTGACAATCCGGTCGCGACGCTCCGTTCAAGATAAAGCTTTTGTGGAATCCGAATGATTGTTGTTCTCACTTAATTTGAGTATGGAAGCCCTAGTGCAGATTGCAATTCGGGGGGTGACGATAAAACCATTTGTTTTGTTGGGATTTACCGTACAGGGTCTGTTTTTGCTGCAATTGGTTGGCCTGGGATCTGGTCGATCGTTTGGGAATACCATTCCTGTCGCTGCCGGATAATTGCGAAATAGTGAAGGTCGCCAGGCACGATTAATCGGAGCAATGGCCTGCCCAATATGAGTGCAAGCCAGACTGTCCTAACGGTATCGATTCCGGTATATTTCGCGCATGGATCTGAATTTTCTAGAATTTGAACAACCGATCGCAGAACTTGAAGCGAAGATCGAAGAGCTTCGCCTGGTCGGTACCGACAACGAGATCAACATCCAGGACGAGATCACACGGCTGGAGAACAAGTGCCAGTCGCTGACCGAATCGATCTTCTCCAATCTCAAGCCCTGGGATATTTCACAGCTTTCGCGCCATCCCCAGCGGCCCTATGTACTCGACTACATCGATCGCATCTTCGACGAGTTCCATGAGCTGCATGGCGACCGGGCCTTTGCCGACGACCATGCCATCATCGGTGGCGTGGCCCGTCTCGAGGGACGGCCGGTGATGGTGATCGGCCATCAGAAGGGCCGTGATACCAAGGACAAGCTGTTTCGCAACTTTGGCATGCCCCGCCCCGAAGGCTATCGCAAGGCATTGCGGCTGATGGAGCTGGCGGAGCGTTTCCGGCTGCCGATCATGACCTTCATCGACACCCCGGGTGCCTATCCGGGGGTGGGTGCCGAGGAGCGGGGACAGAGCGAGGCCATCGCCCGCAACCTCAAGGTGATGTCGGGCCTGCGCACCCCCATCATCTGTACCGTGATCGGGGAGGGTGGATCCGGCGGCGCCCTGGCCATCGGCGTCGGCGACCGCATCCTCATGCTGCAATACAGCACCTACTCGGTTATCTCGCCGGAGGGTTGCGCCTCGATCCTCTGGAAGAGCGCGGACAAGGCGCCGCTGGCGGCGGAGGCGATGGCGATCACCTCCGACCGTTTGAAGGAACTGGGGCTGATCGACGAGATCGTGCCGGAACCTCTGGGCGGTGCCCATCGCGACATCGAGACCATGGCCAAGAACCTCAGGCATGCCCTGCTGGAGGGATTGGACAACATCACCAGCATGGCCATCGACAAGCTGCTCGATACCCGCTATCAGCGCCTCATGCAGTATGGCCAGTTCGCCGGAGATTGATCCGGTGATCCTCCTCACATCCATTTACCGTTGACGCCGGGAGTGGCGATGGTCTTTCGCCCCCGTCAACCACCGCGCAGAGGGAGCCGCCGTGAAGCTCACCGCCGAGCAGCTGCTTGATATCCTCGGGCAGCTGCCCCAGGCATCCCGCTGTCACCTTGCCCTCAGCGGTGGACTCGACTCCTGCGTACTACTCCATCTGCTCGCTGAACTCAGATCTCAGCTCCCCCACGAGCTGCATGCGATCCATGTGCATCATGGATTGCAGCCCGATGCCGACAGCTGGCAGGTCCACTGCGAGCAGTTGTGCCAGGAGTACCGCATCCCTCTGCAGACGGTGCAACTCAAGCTGGCAGTGAACAACGGCGAGAGCCTGGAAGCGGCTGCCCGTGAGGCCCGCTACCAGGCATTGGCCGCCAACATGGGGGAGGGGGATCTGCTGCTCACGGCGCAGCATCAGGACGACCAGGCGGAGACCCTGCTGCTGCAGCTGCTGCGGGGCAGCGGTCCCGCCGGGCTTGCCGCCATGCCGGCGCTTGCCGGATTCGGACAAGGCTGGTTGGCCCGGCCCTTGCTGTCCTTCTCCCGCGAGGCGCTGGAGGCGTATGCAAAGGAGCATCAACTGGAATGGCGGGAGGACCCATCCAACCGGGATCTGCGCTTCGACCGCAATTTCATACGTCATCAGGTCATGCCCCTGCTGCGCTCCCGCTGGCCGGCAGCCGCCACCACCCTCTCCCGGGCCGCCCGCTTCAGCGGCGAACTGTTGATGCTGGTGAGAGAAGAGGCCGAGGAGGACCTGGCCAAGGCCCGCGATGAGACCGATACCCTTTCGATCCCGGTCCTGAAGCAGCTCAACTCCATACGCCTGAGAAACCTGTTACGCCACTGGATCAGTGCCGCCGGCGCACCCCTGCCGAGTTCGAAGAAGCTTGCCCGGATCGAACATGAAGCGGTGAACGGCCGCGCCGATGCGGTACCGCTTATCCGCTGGTCGGGTTGGGAGGTACGGCGATATCGCGACAGGCTCTTTCTCAATCCTGCCCAAGTCATCGATCTCCCCATCCGGCCACTGAGCTGGCCGCGTGGAAAGGAGCTGAAGCTACCCGACGGCCTGGGGCGACTGGTTTTACAACCTGGAGATGAAGGAGTATCTGCAAAACGTTGGCAACAGGCCGAAGTGGAGGTGCGTTTCCGCCAAGGCGGCGAGCGTTGCCAGCTGCCTGGGCAGGGCCATCACCGCCCGCTGAAAAAGCTTCTCCAGGAGTGGGGTGTGCCACCCTGGGAGCGGGAGCAGCTGCCGCTGGTCTATATGGATGGCGAACTGGCGGCGGTACCCGGGCGCTGTGTGTGCCAGCCTTTTCAGGCGCGCTCAGGTGAGGATGCCATCGTTGTCGACTGGGTGAAACACGGCATACCTAGCAATGACTCAAATGATTAACCGATGAAGATTGAACAAAACATTCCACTATTGGAAGAGCTCTTAGCTGATTGGAAGAGTACGATTAGCGTCGAGTATCTGGGTTACAGGAACCATGTCTATCGAATGGTCAATTTCTGTCTTGTACTTAGAGCCTGCAGTGATGAGGAGCGGGAGAAGATCATTATCGCCGGCGCTTTCCATGATATTGGCATTTGGATTGATGATACGGTCGACTATATTCCGCCATCATTGCCGCCGGCGGTTGATTATTTAACAAAAAGAGGATGCGAGTCGTGGGCGGATGAAATCAAGCTTATGATCGAAGAGCACCACAAGATTCGCGCCTACAAAGACAGCAATTACCCGCTGGTGGAGGTTTTCCGCCAAGGGGATCTGGTCGACTTCTCCCTTGGACTGATTCGGTTCGGTATTCCGAATGATTATGTTGACGAGGTCAGAGCTCTTTTTCCAAATGCAGGATTTCACGCTAGTTTGGCTAAGAGAGCAGGAAAATGGTTTTTGAAACACCCACTGAATCCACTACCGATGATGAAATGGTAGTGTGCGAACCGTTCGATCCATTCCGATAGTCGTTTTCCATTCTTCTTGCTATTGCAGCTGATCCAGTGCTTCCACGGCCGCCTGGCGTACGAACGATACCTCATCATCTAATGCCTGCTGCAAACTCGAAATCGCCTTCACTCCGCCTAATTCACCGAGTGCATCGACCGCATCTTCCCTGATGCGGGGGTTGTGATCCACCAAAGCGATCGTCAAGGCATCAACAGCCTCTGATCCGCCAATTTCTGATAACGAAGCAACGGCTGCTTCCCGTACCCTGAAGTCAGGATCTGTTAGTGCAGATGAAAACAGTTCAACTGTAGTTTGTAGCGCACTTTTACCGAGATCTATCAAGGCATCTTCACGCAATTCGGGATCATCACTCAGGGCCTGTAACTGGAGTGAGGTATCGGTATCGATGGGCTCTAACTGAGACTCCACTAAAACACTTTCAGTAGTCGTGGTTTTAGTGTCCGACTGTGGCAGAATCCAGAGCCTAGGTGGGTTTGTGTTGACATAGACGAAGCTATGATCGCGTAGAATTTGCGCTATCGTCTCAGCGACAGGGCGCCACTCTATATTTAAGGTAACGGACTGGTCCAGTGGGATGAAGGGGGAAATAGTAATCCCGGTCTGTGTGGCGATCGCTAAGAAAAGGTCATTCAGCTTGATCTCTTCGGCTTTAATATACAGGTGGCCCTTCTTGAAGAGGACAATTTGAGAATCCAATGCTGACATCATCTTCTGATCACTAGTATGCAAATGATCCTGGGCCGACGCCGAATGCTGCAGTATTATCGATAGATATGCCAAACAGATTACAAGAAGCTTCGATCCCATTTTTTGTCCTTAACTGGTGTTTGTACTGTGTGAGCTGGGAACTTCATTGACGTCCATGTGAACACTCGGTTTCAGCCAATGAAGCTCCCCGCCCGGTATATGACTTACACCGTTAGCCGTCGACTTCGAAACAGCTTTCCACGGCGGTTTGATTGCCGCTCTCCTCCTTGACCAGAATTTCAAATTTGAATTCCTCACCTAAATCGGTGAACTCGCTGGGAACTTCCATCATAGTAACGTCTGGCGGAAGCTCGATGCTCATGGCCAACGGAGTCGGTTCCTCGCGTTCCACCACGAGTTGATATCTGACCACCTCTACGGTCTCGCCGCTTCTACCCATATCCGGATGCGAATGGGTAACCGTGTCCCAGCTTATAACGACAGGCGGAGTGACCACGGGCAAAGGGTCTGCATCACAGTTTTCTGCTGCCGGTACACCTGAGAGCTGAATGTTGGCGGCTGGCGCAGGCATGAGGTGGGTGAATTCGACCTCACTCTCCATCTCCTGGTTATCGAGGGTTCTGCCCTCAACCTCATAGATTCCTTCTGGAAAGCGGTTGAAGAACTGAGCTGGCGTGAGCTCATCGAATGGGGGTTCGGCACTTTCGAAAAAGAGTTCGGTCAGGCCTTGGCGGCGTAGGCGCCCGCGGTTATGGATTGAGAGTATTCTACGTTCCCTAGTATCCTCGATCGCCAGACGCTTCCACGGTTCACCGTCGATCAGCGCATGAAATCCCAGGTCACCATCGGTGTGGTTGAGTTCTGCATAGATGTCGGCATCGTCAAAGGGAATCTCCTGATCGTCACCCGCCACAGCGATCGGGGATGCGACAGCGAACGCACTCGCTATCAATAAAGCCAAACTGGTGCGCGGAGGGAATAGGTTGGTTGTTGCTGGTTGGCGAAAATCTTGTTTCATTTCGAGTCTCCTGGTTGATAGTCGGGATAAGCCAGTTGGCCCTGGCTGTTGGTAAGACTATCCATCCAACCTAACTGGAAACTGACTCGAACATGACCATATCCTGCTCAAAACATGACCATTTGGTCATCTGGGTGTCTATTCTCTTGCTAACTGTAGACAACTCATTGACCAGGTTATAAATTGAAATCAGCAACTACTGCTTCCGATTTTTCAATTGCGTTTAACTGATAGGAATCGTTACCGGTAGAGAGTGATTCAGCCATGCGACTATTGTTAATAGAAGACGACGAAAAGATTGCCGCTTTCGTGAAAAAAGGTTTCAAGGAGGCGGGATTCGTTGTCGAGCATGCGAGCGATGGCAATACCGGTCTGAGCATGGCACTTGCATCATCCTACGATGTCGCTGTCATAGACATCATGCTGCCGGGGTTGGATGGTCTCTCCATCATCGATGACCTGCGACGGCACCGCAACAAGTTGCCAGTCATTATTTTGAGCGCCAAGCGATCCTTGGATGAGAGGGTTGAGGGACTGCAGGCGGGTGGTGACGACTATTTAACCAAACCCTTTGCCTTTACCGAACTGCTCGTCCGCGTTCAGGCATTGATCAGGCGCGCAAGCAATATCCCCGAACCCACGGGCTTGACGGTGGGCGACCTATCGATCGATCTGCTCAGGCGCACGGTCACCCGCGCCGGGAAAAAGATCGATCTGCAACCGCGGGAGTTCTCCCTGATCGAGTATCTAGCCCGCAATTCCGGCCGTGTAGTATCGAAAACCATGATCATGGAGGATGACAACCTGGTACGTGGGTGTTTTTGCCTTGTCATTCATAGTTACCTTTGTTGTTGTTTTTATGCTGATTGTCACTATCGTGAATCAACGTATGGATGACGATCTCGAGGAAGATATTGAGGATTTCGCCAGCTTATTAAAGCAGGGTGGTTTCGGCAGAATAAAAGAAGAGATGTTGAGTGATACTAAAGGTGATGAGGCTTAAGCCGCTTTCTTCCGTGTGTGGAAGGATCGAAAACTGGTCTTTGCCACAGATCTATCATCCTGGCAGGGGCTGGAGCAGCCGGACGACGAGCTGTTTCAAACTGTTGAGGATGATGAACCGATATTGGAAACAATCAAGCTGCCTGATAGAGACTATCCTCTACGCACTGTCTACGGTGTCATCGATACAGATACCGTGCTTCAAGTCGGAGAGTCACTGGAGAATGATGAAGAGTTTCTGGCGACGCTGTTCAAGGGTTTTCTGTTCATACTGTTGGTAATGATTCTGCTCGGCGGTCCTATTGGATGGTTCCTCACCCAGCGCAACTTGCGCGGTGTGCAGGAGGTGACTAGAACCGCAACGGAAATTGCAAAAGGTTCACTGGACCGACGCGTTCCGGTCAGTGCCAGTGGCGATGAACTGGACTACCTGGCTCAAGCCTTCAATACCATGCTGGATCGCATCCAAAACCTGATTTATGGAATGCGCGAAATGACCGACAACCTGGCCCATGACCTGCGAAGTCCCGTGGCGCGCATCAGGGCCTCGGCTGAGATGGCGCTTAATTCCGGCTTCTCGAATACAGATTGGACGACGCTTGCCAACGATACCACCGAGGAGTGCGATCGACTGCTGACGATGATCAACACCACCTTGGATATCGCTGAAGCCGAGTCAGGGGCGGCGAAGTTGAAGATCTCTCAAGTCGATCTGGTCGATCTTGTGGCGGATGCATGCGATCTGTTTCAGACCGTGGCTGAAGATAAGCAGCTGTCGCTGGTTTCCGACCTGCCCCCAACCTGCCGCATTCAGGGTGATTTGCAACGACTGCAACGGGTGGTGGCAAATCTTCTGGACAATGCCGTCAAATATACCCCGGCGGGAGGAAAGATAACGGTCAGCCTGGTTGATGATGAAGCGTCTGTTCATCTCTCCATCAGCGACACCGGGGTCGGCATATCCATGCAGGAGTTACCCAAGATTTTTCAACGTTTCTACCGTTGCGACTGGAGCCGGTCGGAATTTGGCAACGGACTTGGATTGAGTTTGGCGCTGGCGTTTGTCCGCGCCCATGGCGGAGGTATTGCTGTAGACAGCACACCGGGCAAGGGTAGTACCTTTACACTCAAGCTCACAAGGCCCTCGTACGCTGGTTGAAACTCTTATAAATCCCTAACAATATCAACAATCGGCACCTGTCTTGCGCTGGATCGCTTAGTTCAGAAACCAGAGCTGTTCCGCGGTTACACGGTTGCCAATACCCCAACGCCCATCGATTTCAACCTTGATTCCAAGCGAGAGATCGTTAAACAGACCATTATGAAAAATGGTATGAAACGCTGTCTCAATGTCGAGGCTGTTGACGAACAGTTGGACACCAGGGTTGTAGCGCGCAATGAATCCTGTGAGTTGCACAAGTGAACCGGTTACGAATTCGGATGTGTCCACATGGCTCATCAGCTCGGAGACCTGGAGTACGCCGCTGCCTTCCAGCGAACCTCTGGCGATCACCACCATTCCCTCATTCGGTGCGCCCCCGGGCAGGTCCATGATCAATGTGCTGCCGTAGTCGACGCTCAATTCATTGATCCTGAAACTCATTGCAGCGTAATCGAGATCGGAGATTTCGCCGACTACCTGCACATTCTCCAGATTGGATTCAATTTGCACATGTGTTGCGACAATCTCCCCGTCCACCTTGGGCAGTCCGCTGACCTGAACCGGCGTGCCGTTAGTCAGGTTAAATAGTGCATCGGAATCGAGTGGAGGTTCGATACGGGTATCGGCACCGATCTGCACGCGCTGGCCCATGACCGCTAAACGGCGACCCACCGGATCGGTGCCTTCAACCGGGCCTATGACATTGGCATTGAAGGCTATGCGCTCGGCGGTGCCGCTCTTCCATCCGGCGTCGAGCATGCCGTGGACAGCGACCACATAACCGGTGCGAAGGTCGTCAACGACGCCGGGTTCTCCATTTATTGTAATAGTGGCGTTATTGGTATCGTAGACAACACTGTTGACGGTCAGGCCCGAGTGAGCGGCGATCGGGCCGATGGAGACAACCGCGGTCGGTGACGCTGTGCCCGGGGTGAAATCCGGTAGATTGATCGTCGGTCCGTCATAGCTCAACTCGACACTGCTGCCGCCGCAGGAGATGAGTGGAACCACCAGCACTATGGTTAATAGCTGATACATTTTCTTCCTGAACATGATGCTTACCTCAAATTGTTCGGTTGCTACCCTGAAAACCCCTGTCTCTGCTATTTACTGAAATCCAATGATTTTTCGTCGTAGTAATCCGCTGCTGCTATGGGAATTAAAGCGCCGTATTCGAGCAAATTCTTACGGATTTCAAAATCCGCTAGGTTTTTACAATCGCTCAGTGGCGGGAAGGGTAAGAAAGCGGGGCAGGTGGCGCAGGCGGGGGGATGTCGCCTGTCGATGAGGGGGTATGAGCCGGCTGATCCCGACTAACTCGGTAGTGGAATCTCACCCTTGTGTCGATTGCGAAATTCCGTGGGTGTCATCTCCATGATCTCCTTGAAGGCCTTGTTGAATACGGTCAGCGAGCGGTAGCCGACGTCGAGGGCGATGGTCAAGACCGGCAGATGACGGGTCTCGGGAGCCAGCAGCATCTTTGCCGCCTCTTCGATCCGGTAGCGGTTGAGAAACTGGTTATAGTTGCGGTAGCCGAGGTGGCCATTGATCATGCGACGCAATATGTACTCCTTCATCTCCATTCGCTCTGCCAGGCGGCCTATGGTCAGACCCTCTTCGCGGAAAAGCCGTTTTTCGACCATCAAGCGCTCGAGCTCCCGAATAAATGCGCTACCTGTCAGGTCCTCTTCATCCACTTCGTCGTCAGTGGAAACCTGTTGAGGTGTTACAGGCGTCTCAGATGGAATCTCATGATCCGGTTTTCCACTGCGAAATCCTAATGAATACAAATAAATACCAAGAATGATCAGAAAAAAGAACCCGGCGACCAGGGTGTTCATTATTTCCGAGCGCGGTTTGCCGAGACCTGCAAACTCAACAAAGGTTATGACCAGTATAATGGTTCCACTGATCAGCACACTCACCATACGGGTACGGCGGCGGCTCTCGACAAGGTCAACCCGCCACTCCCTAAGTGCATGATACATGGCTAATATCACCAGTATCGAATTGATCAGCACAAGCGGTATGAGGGCCAATCCGTTGTAAGCGACATCCGAGCGAATGACCCAATGAACCATGCCACGGAAGTCACCGAAGGTGATGTAGTGACCGATAATTCCAAGCCCGGCAGAGACCAGGTAGATCAGTAGGTAAGACCAGTTCCATTGAAACGAGTCCTCAAAAAGCGATTTCGAGAGCAGCCAGAATGCAACCGACGTCGCTGCGCATAACAGGTTGAGCGGGATCTCCAGCGCAAGTGAATCCCAATTCTGGGTGTACTCGAAGCTGCCGATTGCGGCGGCGCCGAGGGCAAGGATGGCGCCCAATATCGCGCTGGGGCGCTTGGGGTGATCCCTGATCAGGATCAACGCCAAGAGTACCAGGAGTACCGTGTTGCCAATTCGAAAAAAAAGATCGAGCTGGGTTAACATTGGATTGAACTGTTCGATCGCGGGTGCCGTGTCACCGATGGTATGCAACTCCTGGAAATTATATGTCAATTGATCTTGTTATCGGCAGACCAATGATAGGTGTCTTCCTGTTACTGCTCCTGGCGGGTTGTGCCGGTTTGCCGGGTGGCGTACTGGAAGAGGTTCAGGGTAGACAAGTAGATCTTGCAGCCATTGGGGAGGGTAGCCCGGTCATCGTCTTCGAATCGGGCATGGGCCCGGCTATGTCAACCTGGTCACCCATATACGACAGTCTCAGCAAGGTTACCAAAGTCTTTGCTTACAACAGGCCTGGATATGGTCGAAGCAGTGTCAACAGCACCCCGGCCAGCGCCAGGGAGATCGCGGAGCAGCTGCATCAAACGCTACTGGCAACCGGCCATAATCCACCCTATCTGCTGGTTGGCCACTCCGCGGGAGGGCTTTATGTCAATCTCTTCGCGAGGCTCTATCCGAACGAGGTTGCCGCGGTGGTTTTGCTGGATTCGACACACCCGTCTCAATTCGAATATTTCAGGAAAGAGCGTCCGCTGCTCTATTCGACATTCACGGCAACAACGGCTCTTGCAAAAACGAGATACGAGGCTGCCATCTTAAAGCGGGTGCATAATGAGTTTTCATCCATCGAATCATTTCCCGACATACCCTTGGTCGTATTGACGGCTGAAAAGTCGTCGCTGTTTGAGACCCGGGAGATGCGCGCAAAATGGCTTGAGTTTCAGCGTGACCTCGCCCGGATGTCCTCGAAGGCCAAGCATAGGGTGATCGATGACAGCGGTCATTTTATCCATCGGGATAGACCGGGAGAGGTGATAAGGGAAATCACAGCACTCATCGATGAATTGAGAAACAACTGAACCTTCATGAAATCCAAGCTTGATGCAAAGGCCTAGGAATCAATCACTGCAAGCGCTGTTGAGTGAACTCGAGGGGTTCGGGCGCAGCAACGACCAGGCCAACTCGGAGCGTTCCCGCCGCATGCTCAACATTACCCGGGACACGGGAGAATTTCTCTGCGTCATCGCTCAGGCAACCAATGCCCGGCGCATACTTGAGATCGGCACCTCAAACGGTTATTCGACGCTCTGGCTTGCGCTGGCTGCGCAGGCCATTGCTGGTCACGTCACCACCGTTGAATCATCCGAATACAAAATCACCCTGGCAACCGAAAATTTCAACCGTTCGGGTCTATCCGACTTCGTTACCCAGGTGGCGGGTAATGCAACAGACCTCCTGGAGACAGAGGGGGATAGCCGTTTCGATCTGGTCTTTCTCGACTCCGAACGCAGTGAATATCCGGGTTGGTGGCTGAATATTCGCCGCATTCTCCGTCCGGGAGGATTGCTGGTCGTGGACAATGCACGATCCCATGCAGACGAGATGGCACAATTCATCGCTATCGTTTCCGAGGATCCGGCATTTTCCACCTGTACCCTTCCGGTCGGCAATGGTGAGTTTTTCGCCACCCGTTCAGTGCGCTAGCCCGCATCTGCCAAGAGAGCCGATAATATGCGGGTCAAAGCGCAATTGAATGCCAATTCCGGTACCTATCTCTTGGTGTTGAGGGCTGATACCAAGGCAGCGGTGCAGATAGGGCGATGGGGCGTCCTCAATATCCAGCCTGGCTACTATCTCTACGTAGGCAGTGCGTTCGGTCCAGGGGGAGTGCCCGCGCGTGTTGCAAGACATTGCAGGGAAGCGAAATCGAAACACTGGCATATCGACTATCTGCGCGAGGCCGCTACCATCAAGTCGATCTGGTACAGTCAATCAGGGAATCGTCTGGAACACCGGTGGGCGCAGGCGCTAGCGAAATGGTCCGCCACGGAACCAGTGCAAGGCTTTGGCTGCAGCGATTGCAGTTGCCGGGCTCACCTCTTTTATGCAAAACGGGCACCGGCAAAGGCTGGGCTTTGCGACATCCTTGGCTGCAAGGTTAAGGCTTGGTCCTGTGACCGGACGGCCTAGCCGGCCCTAGTGCAGCAGGTTGAACATCCTGTTGCGGTAGCGCTTCACCAGTTCGCCCTGTCCGCCCAACAGCTCAAAGATCCGCAGCATCTCCTTCTGCGCGGCATTGTCAGCGTAACCGCGATCCTTCTGCAGCAGGGTCAGGAGCAGCTCCAGCGCCCCTTCGTAGTCGTTGTCCATCACCTTGTGGGATGCCAGCAGGTGGAGCGCCTCGCTGTCGGCCGGATTTGTCTGCAGGCGCTGTTCGAGTTCCTCTGCCGGCGGGCTGCCGGCGGTAGCGCGGTCAATTTCAATCCTCGCCAGCATGGAGGCCACTTCCGGTTTATCCCGCTCTTCCGCCGGCAGGGCCTTTAGCAGTTGCTCGGCCTCGTCCAGCTTCCCCAGGGTGGCCATGTAGCGGGCGTAGGAGAGCCTGACCCTGGGGCTTTCAGGATCGAGTTCGCTGGCTTGCTTGAGCAGGGCGCCGGCTGATTCCGCATCGCCCTGAAGAAGCATGGCGTCGACCTGGGCCAACAGGGCGTCCGACTCGCGGGGAATGTACTTGTCGAGAAAACTGCGGATCTCCGCTTCCGGCAACGCTCCCATGAACTCGTCCACGATCTGTCCCTGGTGAAACAGTTTCACACTGGGGATGCTGCGGATCTGGAAATGGGCCGCCAGCTGCTGCTCCTGTTCGGTATTGACCTTCGCAACCAGAAATTTGCCCTGGTACTCATCGGCCAGTTTCATCAGCGTGGGCGTCAGGGCCTTGCAGGGATTGCACCATTCGGCCCAGAAGTCGACCAGTACCGGCACGTGCATCGAGTTTTCCAGCACCAGTTGTTGAAAACGGTCAGTCGTGACGTCAAAGACAAAGGATTGGTCCGCCATACTGTGATTGCTCCTGTGGGTCAGCCCATAAGGGGCGCCATTATACTGAATTCAGGCAGAGATGTTGGACTTGAAATCGCCATTCATGCGCCCCATCTAATGACAATCCCACCGTTTTGGACGCAGTATCATGAGTGAAGCCTTACATATCGTCTGTCCCCACTGCGACGGCATCAACCGCGTCCCCGTCGAACGGCTGCGGGACGGGGCGAAGTGCGGCAAGTGCCGCCGGCCCCTCTTTGCAGGCCAGCCCCTGGCGCTGGATGAAGGACGGTTTGCGCGCCATTCACAGAAAAACGATATCCCCCTGCTCATCGATTTCTGGGCCCCCTGGTGCGGCCCCTGCCAGATGATGGCCCCGGCCTTCGAGCAGGCGGCCGCTCAACTCGAACCGGCGGTGCGCCTGGTCAAGGTCAACACCGAGGAGGCACAGCAGCTGGGCGCCCGCTTCGGCATCCGCAGCATACCCACGTTGATGCTGATGCGGGGCGGCAGGGAGGTCGCCCGCCAGGCGGGAGCGATGGATCAGGGGGGTATTGTGCAGTGGACTCGGCAGCATCTCGTAATATAGCAATTTGCTATATTTCTTGTGTTTTGGTGTGTGGGCATTGACACACATATACAGTGTTATATTATAAATCACACAATTTATTTGTGTGATTTATGGAGATGACGTGAGGCTACCCATGCGAGGGTGGCCTGCTGCGAAAAAAGGGTATGGACACCGGACTCAGCACTCTCATCGCCATTGCGCGCTTCCACCAGCTACCCGCCGAACCCGAGCAGATTGCCCACCAGTACGGCAAACCAGGCCAGCCCTTTTCCAATAGCGAACTGCTACAGGCCGCCAAGGCTCTGACCTTAAAGGCGAAGCGCCTGAAGCCTTCACTGGCTGATTTGGATAACAGCATACTGCCCGCTATTGCGAAGCTGAATGACGGCAGCTTCGTGATTCTGGCCCGTGTCGCAAAGCCGGATCCTAATGGGGATCGGCAACCGTCCCAAACCGGCGTATTAGTACACGATCTCCGCGAAAGCGGCCCTAAAAGCATGGAGTTGGATGATTTCAATGCCATCTGGTCAGGCGAGCTGATCCTGCTGGCCAGACGCCAGGGGCTGGGTGAGAGCCTGCAGCAGAAGTTCGACATCTCCTGGTTTATTCCCGCCCTGGTCAAGTATCGCAAACTCTTCGCTGAAGTCTTGATCGCCTCGTTTTTCCTCCAACTCTTCGCCCTGGTTACACCACTCTTCTTTCAGGTGGTGATGGACAAGGTGCTTGTGCACAGAGGCTTCACCACCCTGGATGTGCTTGCGGTGGGCTTTTTTGTCCTGGTGGTCTTTGATGCCCTGATGGGCGGTATCCGCAACTATCTGTTCAGCCACACCACCAACCGGGTGGATGTCACCCTTGGCTCCCGGCTCTACAATCACTTGATGGCCTTGCCCATGGCCTATTTCGAGTCGCGCCAGGTGGGGCAGAATGTGGCCCGGGTGCGGGAGCTCGACACTATCCGCAACTTCATCACCGGCACCGCTCTGACCCTGGTCATCGACCTCTTTTTCGTCTTCGTCTTCCTCGCGGTGATGTGGTACTACAGTCCCACCCTGACCTGGATCGTGTTGGCGACCATCCCCCTGTATGTGGTGCTGTCGATCTTCATCACCCCCATCCTGCGCCATCGCCTCAACGATAAATTCAGGCATGGCGCCGCCAACACCGCCTTTCTCACCGAGTCGATAACCGGTATCGGGACGGTCAAATCGATGGCGGTGGAACCGCAGATGCAGAGAAAGCTCGAAGACCACCTCGCCAACTATGTCCATGCCTCGTTCCGCAGTCAGAATCTCAACAATGTGGCCAACCAGGTGGCGGGTCTGATCAACAAGCTGATGACCCTCGGTATTATCTGGTGGGGCGCCCACCTGGTGATCGCCAACGAACTCACCGTCGGCCAACTGGTGGCCTTCAACATGCTGGCGGGGCGGGTAAGCAGCCCGATCCTCAAGCTTGTGCAACTCTGGCAGGATTTCCAGCAGGCCGGTATCTCCCTGGAGCGGCTGGGAGATATCCTCAACACCCCGCGGGAGCCCGGCTTCAATCCCAACCGTTCCCGTTTACCGGCGTTGAAGGGCGAAGTGACCCTGGATCATCTGCGCTTTCGCTACCGTCCCGACGGGCCTGTGATACTTGACGATCTCAGCCTTCAATGCCGGCCGGGTGAGGTGATCGGTATCGTAGGGCGCTCCGGCTCCGGCAAAAGCACCATTACCAAGCTGATTCAACGGCTCTACATCCCGGAATCGGGAAGGGTGCTCATCGACGGCGTCGACCTCTCCATGATCGACACTACCTGGCTGCGCCAGCAGATCGGCGTGGTGCTGCAGGAGAACTTTCTCTTCAACCGCACTATCCGGGAGAACATCGCCCTGGCCAATCCCGCGCTGCCCATGGTACAGGTCATCCACGCGGCAAAACTCTCCGGCGCCCATGAGTTCATCGTCGACCTGCCGGAAGGCTACGACACCCTGGTGGGTGAGCAGGGCAGCAACCTCTCCGGGGGGCAGCGGCAACGCCTGGCAATCGCCAGGGCGTTGATCGGCAATCCGAGGCTATTGATCTTCGACGAGGCCACCAGCGCCCTGGACTATGAGTCGGAAAGGCTGATCCAGGACAACATGGTGCAAATCTGCAAGGGGCGGACCGTATTCATTATTGCCCATCGTCTCAGTACTGTCAGACAGTGTGATCGCATTATCGTACTGGAAAAGGGGCGTATTGTAGAGCAAGGGGATCACGACGGACTGCTTAAGTCGAACGGATACTATGCCAAGTTGCACAGTTATCAGAACCATACGCCAGTGCTGCGCCAAGTGTCGAAACAAGGGGCAACACACCCACAGGCTGAAAGAGACACCAATCTTGTTAGCAAGGGTGGAAAGGATTTTAAATTAAATCATAAAGCAGATAGCAGACAGGGAATCGTCAAGGAGGCGTCAGAGATAGAGGAGGTCGATGAAAGCTGGGCGATTGAAATGCTTAAAGCCCTGGAGAAGGAAGAACGGGAAAATGCTGACAGGTCAAAGGGGCCGACCGAATGAGTCTGACTTCCATAATCGTTTCTTACACAAACAGTTGGGTTTAATTTTGAACATATCATGAACGGGTGGCTGGACAGATTCAAAGATGCCTGGAACAACAGGCATGCATTGGGCGACGGTGAAAAAAGCCGTGATCTCGCCGCCTTTCTTCCTGCGGCGCTGGAGATAGAGGCGACACCGCCAAACCCACTTACCCGTTGGCTCGCAAGAAGCATTGTGGTGTTGCTTGTGTTGTTTCTGTTATGGGCGCTGTTTGGTGAGGTCAATGTCGTTGCCACAGCCCAGGGCAAGATACTGCCGGGTTCCCGAGTGAAAGTCGTTCAGCCTCTGGAAAAGGGGGTGATCAAGAAAATCCATGTCAATGAGGGCGAGTATGTTACCAAAGGTGAACCTCTGATCGAGCTTGACGCTACCCTGACAAGTGCGGACAGAAACCGGTTAATTAACGAATTGACCAATACAAAGATGATGTTGGCCGTCGATGAGGGTCTGTTGAAACAACTGGATAACTATGAGGAACAAAACAATAGCTCTATGAGTGAATCTATTGGCATGGAAAAGTGGCCGCAAGGTGACCTCGATGAACAAGCACACTTTAAAAAGTTGCTGCAGGAAAAATGGCGGCAATATCTGGCAAGAATTTCGACCTTGATCAGCGCGCGTGAGGCTGTAGATGCGGAATATGAAGCATCACAAACAGAAATCAAAAAACTGAAGAAAACCCTGCCGATTATTACCAAGCGTGCCAAGATTATTAAGAATCTCCATGACAAAAAATTCGCATCGCAAATGGAATACCTGCAGCTGGAGCAGGAGCGTATAGAAAAGTCTCATCAACTGCAGGCGGAAAAGCAGCGGTTGAGTCAGTTGCAGGCCAGTCGAAACCAGGCGCAGCAGCAGATAGATACCCTGCGAGCCGAGACCAAGACTGGCTTGTTGTCGGAGATTACAGAGTTCCGACGTGAAATCGCTGCCATCGAGGAAGAGTTGATAAAGGCAAAAGACATGCATAAACGGCAGATCCTCTATGCGCCGGTATCAGGACAAGTACAGGAG
Organism: gamma proteobacterium symbiont of Ctena orbiculata; assembly: GCA_003094535.1. GTDB lineage: Bacteria > Pseudomonadota > Gammaproteobacteria > Chromatiales > Chromatiaceae > Thiodiazotropha. The sequence goes on from NATV01000120.1 coordinate 45,252, forward strand.
TTGGCGGTAAACACAGTGGGTGGCGTTGTAACCGAAGCCGAACCCCTGATGAAGGTCGTACCTGACGAAGAATCATTGGTTGTCGAGGTATTTCTCGAAAACAAGGATATCGGCTTTGTTGAGAAAGACATGCCGGCGGAAGTGAAGATTCATACCTTTCCGTTTACCAAATACGGTGTTGTCGAGGCAGAGGTCGAGAATATCTCGGATGATGCGATCTTTGATGAAAAGCGAGGTTATATCTACGGCATGTTACTGGCGATGAGAAAGAAGACCATTGATGTTGATGGCAAGGCTGTACGGTTGATGCCGGGCATGGAGGTTACCGCGGAGATAAAAACCGGAGAGCGGCGTTTGATTGAGTATTTTTTAGCGCCTTTGTTGCGACGTGGGCAGGAGAGTTTGAGGGAAAGGTAGATAAGAAAATTGTTTGGGTTGTCCATTGATATTATAGACATGAAACGGACAAAAAGGTCTTGGGCGAGATGTTGATTCAGGACGCGTAATAACAGGAATATCCAAACAGCAAATGGGGAGCAACTCAAAATGATTGGGGATACCCAAATGTATATTGCCAAGTCAGTGCACCTTAGCTTTAAGCTGGGTACAGCTATGAGTGTTCAGTTCATCAACTGCGATCAGGCACGATTGCTAACACATAATAATCAACAACAATCGAATTCAAGTGTCGGGAGTATTTTATGGTAGTCGGTTTTATTATTCTTATCGGACTGATTGTCTATCTGATCATTTCAATCGCCGTTATCTATCTTGGGGTCCGGTATGCCAGGAAAAAGAATGTACCCGGTTGGAAGGGGGGTGTGCTGGCGGCTGTTGTGATGTATCTGTTGATGTTTTGGGATTTGATACCAATGAGAGTGACGTACTTATATTTGTGTAACTCTCAGGCTGGTACAACTATCTTTAAAACGTTCGAACAATGGAAAAATGAGAACCCGGGTGTCATGGAAACGCTGTTACCAGAAAAAGATAACACATCAGTAGTTGAGGATAATCGAAGGTACGTTCGACTGAATCAAAGATTTATTAGAGAAATATTCACAACAAGATATCCATTTGATATTAGGAAATATGACAATCGTGTAGTTGATGTATTGAATAATGATATTCTTGCACAATATATTGATTTTGATACTGATCGGAACTCTGATAATCCAAAATCAATTAACGATTACAAACCATGGAGATATTCAACATCATGTGAACCAGATGGTCAAAAAGTTAATAAAGGAGTATTTAGTAATTTTTCATACTTAGTTAAATATACTAAGGAGTATAGGTAATGGAAATAAGGACCTCGTATCAATATTCAATTCTTTCTGAAGCATCTTATGCAGATTTCGATACAAGTGGCGCGATTACGCAAACAGATGTAGAAAACGCTCTGATAGCAAAAAAGTTCTCTAATACTCAAGCAGCTGATTTCATTACACACTGGCGGGTAGCCCACCATCTCCCCAACACCTCAACCGGCTTTTCCGCCACCATCTTCGAAAGCCTCGACAACCCCGGTGACTATGTATTTGCCATGCGGGGTACAGAGCCGACTGCGCAATGGGGAACTGACATTACATTAACGGATATTGCCGACATTGGCGCTGACGGCATCGCGCTTTATCAAGCAGTCGATTTGGTCAACTACTACCAGCAATTAACCACACCTGCAGGCGAACTGGCCCCGCAGTACGAAGTTTATGAAGGCACATTGATTCCCCCCGAAGGTACCGATTATGTCACTACCGGTCTGCAATACCGCTACCTCAGGGCGATCGACCGGGTACAGGGATTAGGCGTCATACCCTACAACTCAGGCCCCATTGATGTCACTGGTCACTCTCTGGGAGGCCACTTGGCTTTAATCATGTCTCGCTTGGATCCTTATAGGACAGGACAGGTCTATACCTACAATGCACCGGGATTCGATACCGGGATCATCGGCAGCGATGACACCGAATGGTTTTTTCGGGCGATGGCACAAATTGAAACGAATGAGACGGGCATGACCACAGTCGGCGCCTTCCCCATCGGCCGTATCGATAATCTGGTGGCGACCCATGACAGGATTTCCGATATCGGAAATCTGCCGGGGAATATAACCCCCTTTGCCAATGAAGGTGATGGCTGGTTATCTGCACACTCCATGAGCAACGTTAGCGACGTGCTGGCGGTCTGCAATCTCTTTGCCGCGCTCGATCCCACTGCCGATCTCACCGATGATCTAACGCCGATCTTCATGGCGACGACCAACGCGGATGATCTGCCACTGACCCTGGAGACAATGACCCGTGCGCTGTCCAGTCTCCTTTCGATTCAGGCCCAAGTGCCAAAGGATGATCGTGACGCGCTTTATCAGGCCATCCAGGCGATAGAGTCCGAAATTTATGACGATCGCACAGTAGGTAATCCACAAGTCAAACCGGCCTATCAAAATCTGGAAGTCGTTTCACTCCCCAATCTTACCCGCACAGAGACCATAAGTCGCGCCAATAACGATATCGCCTACCGATATGCCCTTGCTCATCTCAACCCCTTTGTCATTACCGGACGGGAATCACTGTATGACGACCATAACCAAAACGGCGAGCTTGAGCTTTACGACCCAATTACCCAGGCAGGTGAGATAACCCAAGCCTACCTGGAAGACCGTTCAGCTTTTCTAGCGTTATTGAATCAAGGCAATATCACAGGTGAGCCTGTACCGGGTGAAGAAGTCGAGTTCTATGATGTTGCAAGAGACATCGTTGCCCGTTACGACAACTACCTGCAACCACCGCACCGTATATATTTCGGTGGTGATGGGGATGAAGCATTGTCAGGCATGTCGAAGAGTGATCGTCTATATGGAGGTGGTGGCAACGACACACTTTCAGGTAATACAGGCAACGACTACCTGGAAGGCAACGCCGGAACGGACCGTCTTAACGGTGGTGTTGGTGATGACGAATTACATGGTGGTAGCGGTAACGATGACGGCGTCAATTATGGCCTCTACGGCGGTGCGGGGAACGACGCTCTCTACGGTGAGGCGGGCAATGACACCCTCGACGGCGGTACCGGCCGTGACCTGTTGGTGGGTGGCCTGGGGCAAGACCATCTGATCGGCGGCGACGGATTCGACAACCTCTTCGGCGACAACCGCTATTTCGATGAAGCGACCAACCGCTATGTACTGGTCGACGACGGCGAATCGGTCCGCTTGGAGGGTGGTGTCGGTGACGATCTTTACTATGCCGGTGCAGGGGACGTGATCAATGACTCGGATGGCCTGGGTACGGTCTGTATGAACGTGACGACCGGGAGTGGCGATCAGACCTATGTGATGTTGGGCCTCAACTCTATTACATCACTTGCAGTGACAAATAGCATTTCGCTTCAGAACGTAGGTCATTTATAATCTCCTCAAATATCTCCAAGGAAGATAGATGATGATGGATGCATCTCATGCAAACTGGTGGCTACTGATAACCTTCGATCGGTTTCCTTCGGTACCCTTTTTCAGTCTTTCGCATACTAAGGCTGCCAATCGTCGTTCTTCCCGGAAGAGGCAATGGTCGTGCTGACGGTAACTAAGTTCGGTCAATTCATGCCTCCTTTACTATGGCAGCTATTCCAGGTTGCATCATATACCACAAATATTCATAGAGGGATTCTTAAATGCTTGCAACTGCATTTATATTTTTCTTCTTGCTTTACCTGGTGATCAGCGTCGGTCTTGCGCGATGGGCTGCAAAGCAGGCGAACAAGCGTGGCCACTCCGGCAGAAAATGGGGTGTGGCAGTGTTTCTGCTGATGCTTGGATTGATCTTCTGGGATTGGTTGCCCATGGAGATTCTCTACCGATACGTGTGAGAATCATGCTGGGTTCTTTCAAGACAAGACGCTTGATGAGTGGAAGGCGGAAAATCCAGGAGTGTGGGAAACACTCAGTTTTGAAGCACTGCCAGAGGAGTACTTTGTAAAAGAAAATCATGGCCAGAAAAGAAGTAAAGAGCGTATTTACCGGTTGCCTGACGGTACCAAACTCATCGCAGACTACAATCTAGCGGGAAAGCATATAACTACCCTGATGTTACGTGGTGATGGAAAGCAACGCTATTGGCTCAACCAGCGTTTTTTCTGGGAGACAGTCTGGACAAACACTTCTTTCATGTCCGTGAATGGGAGGAGCGGATCGTGGACCTGGAAACGGGCGAGGTCTTAGCACGGTATGTGGATTTTGGAACGAATATTCCGCCGATCGGGATCGGAGGCAATAGCCTTGGCGATTACAAGTTTTGGATGCGGAAGCGTTCGTGTGTAAGCGGACCAACAATGCTTGAAAAAATCAGATTTAATGATCTTAAGGGAATCCTCAGAGATATAGGATAAAGAAAATGGAAACAAATACTGCTGCAATCTTGGCACAAATTGCTGAAGCTAGTTATGCTGATTTCACACCGGCACGGCGAACAGACGGGTCGTATTTAGAGGGTGATGTTCAAACAGCCCTACAAAGAATCGGTAACGATGAAGACGAACCCGATGATCCAGACAAAGGCTTTTCTTTAACCCAGGCTAGGGAGTTCACCAGACGGTGGGAAGTGGTGCACCACCAACCCGACACCGCTTCCGGCTTTTCCGCCACGCTTTTCAGAAACACCGAAGGCAGTATGGATCAGCCCTATGTCCTGGCCATTCGCGGTACGGATGGCTACCGCGACCTGGTAATCACGGATGGCTCGGACATTGTTGTTGATGGACTTGCTATCGATCAGATAGTTGACCTTTGGAACTATTGGAAACAGTTGACCACGCCGCAAGGTGTGAGTTTCACCGGTTCGCGGTTAGTAACATTGGAAGATGAAACGCTTGCGTTTCGTGCCGCAATCGTTGGTCAGTTCGTGCCTGGATTTAACGTGGCAGCTGATGCCTATCTCGAGTGGCTTTACTCGCGAGATGACATCATTATAGATAATAACGCTAATCCGCTATATGCCCGTGTAAAGACCACCCAGCCCGTCATGCCGGCACCAGGCAATACAGACGCTCATCGCAATTATCTCGTATGAAGCCACATACCTCAAAGATATATAGAGGGGTACCTCAATGCTAGCTATCGCATATTTATTTTTCTTCATACTTTACCTGTGGATCAGCGTTAAGTTAGCCCGCTGGGCAGCAGGGTGGGGTAAGGAGTGGGGATACTCGGGCAGGAAATGGGGTGTGGCAGTGTTTCTGCTGATGCTTGGATTGATCTTCTGGGATTGGTTACCCATGGAGATTCTCTACCGATACCAGTGTGAGAATCATGCTGGGTTCTTTCAAGACAAGACGCTTGATGAGTGGAAGGCGGAAAATCCAGGAGTGTGGGAAACACTCAGTATGCATGCGCTGCCAGAGGAGTATTTTGTGAAACAAAAGCACGGGCAAGAGAGAAGCAAACGACGATTTTATCAGTTGCCTGATGGTACCGAGCTGATAGCTCACTATAACCTGGCTGGGGAACACGACTCTACCAGGATGCTTCGTGATGATGGAAAAAATCGGTATTGGCTAAACCAACGTTTTTATTGGGAAACTGTTTGGACAAAGCATCTGTTTCATGTGCGCGAGGTGGAAGACAGAATTGTTGATATAAAAAACGGAAATGCCATAGCCCGGTATGTGGATTTTAGGACAAATATATCGCCTCTGGGAATCGGTACTAGTGACTTAAGTGACTATAAGTTTTGGATGTACAAAAAGTCCTGTGGTACTAAACGCCACAGCCGAAAGTATTTCAGTGAATTTATGCATTTAATAAAATATAAAGAGGAGATAAAATTATGAGAACGGAATCTGTATCTATCAATGCGCTAATGGCAGAAGCAAGTTATGCGGACTTTGTTGATGTTGATTTCAATAATAGAGACCAGGTTGAAACAGCATTGCAACGCATCGGCACCGATGAAGGTGAACTCGACGATCCCAACAAAGGGTTTTCTCAGACCCAAGCCGAATTATTCACAGACAAATGGGAAGTGATCCACCACCAACCCAACACCGACTCCGGTTTCTCAGCCACGCTCTTTAAAAGTACAGACCCGAGTTCATCACAACCCTATGTGTTGGCAATTCGAGGTACTGAGCCAGGCATGCAGGACTTGGTGATCACTGACGGCTCAGATATTGTCATTGATGGACTTGCTATCGACCAGATTGTCGACCTCTGGAATTATTGGAAACAGTTGACTACGCCACAAGGTGAGAGCTTTACTGGTTCGCGGTTAGTAACATTGGAAGATGAAACGCTTGCGTTTCGTGCCGCAATCGTTGGTCAGTTCGTGCCTGGATTTAACATGGCAGCTGATGCCTATCTCGAGTGGCTTTACTCGCGAGATGACATCATTATAGATAATAACGCTAATCCGCTATATGCCCGTGTAAGGACCATCCAGCCTGTCATGCCGGCGCTAGGCAATACAGAATTTAGTGGCGTTCTCAGTAATCCTTTATCCGAAAGCGAGCTGGCTGCGGTGACCGGCCACTCCCTGGGCGGACATCTTTCCACTGCATTAACCCGCCTAGTATCGGGCATCGAGGCCCTGACGGTCAACGGCGCAGGTTTTGCCACGGGCGTAGTGCCTGGTCTTAGCGGAGATGCGGCATTCAACATTAGCAACCTGTTCGGCATGCTGGGTGGTGCGGGTGATTTTGATTCTTCCCGTATCCTAAACGTGTATGGTGACAGGATGCCGGAGTTTGTCACACAGGACAATTTTTTTGGTCTGGTCCAGCAGGGTGGACACGAACCTCTGTTTATCGAACAGAGCATCTTGTGGGCGGAGACCTTTGGCCATGGTTCAAGTCAGATAACTGACAGCCTTGCTGTGTATGATCTGTTCATTCAGCTCTCGGAAACACTGGGCATAAACACACCGGACGATACACTGGCCAGGTTAATGCCGATTTTCAAGACGGCATCAGCGCAAGCGGATCACTCGCTGGAGACGCTGGTACGCTCGCTGAGTCGCTTGTTTGGTGTGTCGGAGAATTTACCCGAAATAGATAATCGCGAGGCCTTGTATGTCGCAATAAGAGATATTCGCGAGTCCGTATTGTATCAGCAGGTAATGGGCAGTGTCGAAATTGTTCCACTCACTGATACCACACAAACCGAACTTATAAGTCTTGCGAACAACGATGAAGATGCTTTGGCCTATCGTTATGCATTGATTCACCTTGATCCATTCGCTGTCACCGGAGATGGGGCTTTGTTTGCCCAGCACAATGAACATGATGAATTGGAGTTGTACGAGCCGGCCACACAAGAAGGCACCTTAACAGAAGCTTATTTGCAGGATCGAGCTTATTATTTCAGAGCAATCATGCATAGGAACGAATACGATTATCCGGATTTTGCGACATCGGGTGATGACGTATTGTTTTGGGATGCGGATGACGGTAGCCTTGTTGCCGCATCGGACCCCGATATAGAGGGAGTAGATACGAACAGTTTGGTTCACTATCGCTTTGGCGGCGACGGCGATGAAAGGAATGGCGAGCTTGATGGCGGAACCAATGACGACCAGATTTACGGCGGTGGCGGCAACGATACCCTGAATGGCAATGCAGGCGACGACTATCTCGAAGGCAACGCCGGAATCGATAAACTGGAAGGGGGTGTTGGAAATGACGAACTGTACGGAGGATCGGGAGACGATGCCCGCATACACAACTCCGGTCTCTTTGGCGGCGCGGGTGAAGACGCCTTGTATGGCGAGGCCGGCCACGACACCCTCGACGGCGGTACCGGCCGTGACCTGTTGGTGGGTGGCCTGGGGCAAGACCACCTAATCGGCGGCGACGGTATAGACAACCTCTTCGGCGACAACCGCTATTTCGATGAGGCGACCAACCGCTATGTGCTGGTCGATGACGGCGAATCGGACCGCTTGGAGGGTGGTGTCGGTGACGATCTTTATTATGCTGGCGCAGGGGACGTGATCAATGACTCGGATGGCCTAGGCACAGTCTGTATGAACGTGACGACCGGGAGTGGCGATCAGACCTATGTGATGTTGGGCCTCAACACGCTCCGTCAAACCATCAACCCCAACGTCTACGAGGAGTACAATGCCTTTTACGACGCCACTATCCACTATACAGTTAACGGAAACGGAACACTCACTGTCAGTGACACGAGGAACGCAGCAAATACCATCACCATCGAGAATTACAGCGACCGTCAGCTGGGTATCAATACCGGTTCCGAGTACAACCTCGCCAACTGGCGCGATTTTGACTATATCAGTTATTGGTATGATTGGTATTGGGAGTACGCTTACAACGCTGGCGATTACTACAATGTATGGTGGCCCGCATCGGTCAATCTCTTTGAGGATGCGAGTGAGATGGTGGATCTATATGTCCCTATTTCGTGGGAACTGATGTTAGGGGGTGGTGCCAACAGCATTATTGATACCGACAACATCGTAGAGGGAGACGATCGGGATAATGAATTGACGGGCAGTGATGAAACCGACCGCATGAGTGGCGGCCGGGGCGATGACATCCTGACCGGAGGTGCGGGCGACGACTGGCTCTATGGCGGCGACGGCAATGATGACCTTGAGGGTGGTGAGGGACAAGATACCTTGGAGGGAGACTACGGCAATGATCTTCTGCGCGGCGGTGCGGGCGATGGGGACCTGCTTAAGGGGGGTGCCGGCAACGACACCTATCTCTTCGGCGCGGGGGACGGCAATACCCTGATCAATAACTTCGATGCCATACGTGTAAGCCAGGATACGATCCGGTTTCTCCCCGGAATCGAGCCGAACGATGTCCGGGTCGGCCGCGCCGGTGACGACCTGCTGCTCACGGTAGGGAGTGGAGCAGAGGTGATTACGGTGCTCGGCTACTTTCTTGACGGGGGCGAGAGTCCCTATGCCGTCGATCGGATCGAGTTTGCAAGCGGCGCCGCGTGGGATATGGCGCAAGTCATTGAGTTATTGCGGCCGAGCGGGGATGCGGATGACCTGATCCAAGGCACAGTGGGGGATGACATCCTGGAGGGTCATGGAGGCCATGATCTTGTACAGGGCGGAGAAGGAAACGATACCCTGTCCGGCGGCGAAGGCAATGACGAACTCCATGGTGATGCGGGTAACGATGAAATTCTGGGCAATACGGGCGATGACCGGCTATACGGTGGCGCCGGGGATGACCGGCTGCGAGGTGGCGAGGGACGCGATGAACTCAGCGGCGGGAGCGGCAACGACACCTACCTTTTTGGCTTGGGTGATGGGGATATGGTCATCCGCAACCAAGACAGTGGTGAAGGGCGGCATGACGTATTACGCTTTCTCGAAGGCATTGTGCCCACCGATGTGGTAGTCCGGCGTCTCATGGGTAGCCTTGTTTTGGATGTTGCAGGGCGCGAGAACCGTATTACAGTGGCGAACTTCTTCGACAATGACGGTCAGAGCGGGGATTCGCTGGACGCCATCCTATTCGCTGACGGCACCGAGTGGAATTTGGACCACATCCTGGCGCAGGTGCAGGTGGCCACGGCGGGGGATGACCGGCTGTATGGCTATGCCGGCGATGACATACTGGATGGGTTGCAAGGCAACGACTACCTGGTCGGTTATGCGGGCAATGATGTTCTCATGGGGGGTGAAGGGCGCGACTATCTTCTGGGCGGCGCGGGCAACGACACTTTGCGGGGCGAATCGATGGATGGCGGTGCCGGTGCGGACACCTATCTCTATGGTGTGGGCGACGGTCAGGTTCACATAGGCAATTGGGGATCCCAATCGCCCAACCAGGACAGGCTGAGGTTTCTCGAGGGTATTGCCCCCGAAGACGTTGTGGTCAAGCGGGGAGGCAATAATCTGTATCTCAGTATCGTCAACGAGGGGCAGGTCGTTGTTGATGGTTTCTTTGCAATCGATGATGGCGCAGTCTCCCATACCAACATTCTTGCCGAGGTGGAGTTTCAGAATGGCACACGATGGGATGCAGAGACCCTGCGCCAGTATGCCCAACAGGCGACCGAAGCGGGCGAGGAACTGCATGGCAGCGCCGGCGATGACAACCTGGATGGTTTGGGGGGTGACGATCATCTCATTGGTTATGGGGGAGACGATACGCTGACAGGTGGCGAGGGTGACGATGCTTTTGATGGTGGTGAAGGAAACGACACGCTGACGGGTAACAATGGAAATGACCGGCTGTACGGTCAACAGGGTGATGACACGCTGAATGGCGGCGCTGGAGATGACAACTTATATGGAGGTAGTGGCAACGATACCTTGCGAGGGGGGATAGGTGGAAACGACCATTTAAGCGGTGGCGCCGGTGACGATACATACCTCTTTGTAGCGGGCGATGGCAATATCTGGATCAGAAGTGATGATACAGGCGCCAATCGAAACGATAGGTTGGTTATGCTGAATACAGCGCCCAATTCGGTCCTTGCGACCCGTTTGGGCGATTCCTTGATCTTGACCCTTTCTGCTACGGGGGAGACAGTTGAAGTTGAGAATTATTTCGAAGACGAGGTTACCGGTAACCATGCCTTGGTCGCCATAGAGTATGACGATGGAACGGTATGGGATTTTGAGTATGTCAAAGCTGCTGTACAGCAAGCGACCGAAGGGGCGGATCGGCTTTACGCCTATGACGGTGGCGATATTCTTGATGGGCTCGGCGGTAATGACACACTGCATGGCGCTGCCGGCGATGATCAGTTGTCGGGGAATGACGGCGATGATCTCCTAATAGCTTCCGAGGGCAATGACGTTGTGAACGGTAATGCCGGCAACGATACATTATCGGGCGGTGACGGTAATGATGTGTTAGCGGGTGGTGACGGCAGCGATGTTTTGTATGGAGGTCCGGGCGACGACCAATTGAGTGGCGGACTGGGTGATGGCGATTATCTGAGGGGTGGCAGCGGCAGTGATACCTATCTGTTCAGCGTCGGTGACGGCAATACCACGATAAACAATTTCGACAACACCACGAACAGTGGTCAGGATAGGCTCGTGATCACCGGCGCTGCGCCTTCTGAAGTGACGGCAACACGGTCCGGCCGCGATGTCTTGCTGACAGTGCAAAGCAGCGGAGAGGTCATAACATTGGATCGGTTTTTCTACTCCAATGGAGAGAATGACCGGGTGGTGGAGTTCATCGAATTCAGCGATGGCACGGTGTGGGATATTGATACGGTAAGGACGCTTGTTCAAACGGGCAGCGAAAGTGATGATACCTTGATTGCCTACAACGGTGTTGGCGACACGCTCGACGGAATGGGTGGTAACGACACCCTGCAAGGCGCCAACGGCGATGACCATCTCTTAGGCGGCTTAGGGGATGACGAATTGCTGGGAGCAGCGGGAAACGACGTGCTTGACGGAGGTGTCGGAAACGATCAACTAAGCGGAGAGGAGGGTGATGACCAGCTGGCTGGTGGCGAGGGGAATGACACCATTAACGGTAATGAGGGTGACGATCTCTTGATTGCCGGTCCAGGTTCCGACACCCTCATTGGTAGTTATGGAAATGATACTTACCGACTTGCCCTGGGTGACGGCAACAACATCATCAATAATCAAGATTGGTCCGGTGCGGAGAGCCACGACGAAATCGAATTCGATATCGGTATTACGCCTGATACTGTCGCACTAACACGTAGCGGCTACGATCTGGCAATCGAGTATGCCGGTTCGGTAACCAGTATCACGGGCTTCTTCCAGTCTAACGAGCACAGCAGAATAGACTCGTTTCAATTTCACGATGGCACCTATTGGACGTACGACGACCTCAGGGCGATGTTGCTGCAGGGGAATGATACCGATCAGGTTCTGACGGGGTATGAAACCGCCGATCTGATCGATGGCGGAGCGGGCAACGACACCATCAGCGGAGCAGATGGCAATGATCTACTCCTGGGTGGAACGGGTAATGACACCCTTGATGGTGGTATTGGCAATGATGAGCTGATTGGGGGGGCAGGAAATGATCAGCTGTATGGTTCTCATGGAGATGACCGATACGTTTTTCAAACTGGTCACGGACAAGACACCATTAATGACCTGCTTGGCAGCAACACTATCGAGTTCACCGACCTGGCCTCGTCAGACGTGCTGGTGCAGCGGGACGGGGATAACCTCGTTATCTCCAACCTGAATAACACCGACCAGGTGACCGTAATTGGTCAATTCAATGGTGCCGATAATACCAACCTAAACAACAGTATCAGCGAGGTCGTTTTTTCCGATGGGCTGATCCTGACCATTCCTGAGTTGTTATCCCAATTGGCTATAAGTACCAACGGTGACGATGTCATACAAGGTGACGATAGCGCGGAAACCATTGACGGTTTGGCCGGCAATGACACGATTCAAACGTTCGGTGGTGACGATAACGTTCAAGGCGGGGATGGATTCGATCTGCTTGATGGCGGTAGTGGAAACGATACCTTGGCCGGTGGTCTGGGTGACGACTACCTCATGGGGGGGACAGGCAGGGATCAGCTGCTTGGTGGATCCGACAACGACTTCCTGTTCGGCCAACAAGGTGTTGACTATCTTCACGGCGGTGCGGGTGAGGATTTTCTGTTTGGCAGTCACTATCTACCCAACCACTATCAAATAACGGATCCGAGAGAGTACATAGCCTATGACAACTACGGTTGGGACAGCTGGGTAGATTCTTTATGGGTTCATGAAACGCAACCTGAGTATGATGTATTGCTCGGTGGTGAGGGATCAGATGTCCTTGCCGGCGCGGGCGAACTCTATGGCGGCGGGGGTGGCGACAGATTGTTGGGCAGTGGTGTGCTATATGGTGGTCTGGGTGACGACCTTATTATTGCCCATAGCGTTAATAATTGGACCTATGAGACCGGTAGTAATGCCTATGAAAGCTACTATAGCGAAGCTGGGGATAACATCACCATCCTGGGCGGACAGGGTAATGATGTCCTGCAAGGTGAAGGGCGGGTAACCTTTGTCTTTAATCGTGGTGATGGCCAAGACACTATCCGCAATAACCAACACTACGAGAACGATTTTACCCTATTGTTCGGAGATACCGTAGCTGTATCGGATGTGAGTTTTGAACGCCAGGGCGATGACATGATTGTACGTTATGGTGGCGTGAACGATCGGATCACTGTCAGTGGTTGGTTTACGCCAGATTACGAATTCGGGACCTACCCAGGCAGGATCGATCGTTTCGAATTTGCCGAGGGTACGACCATTACATACGAAGAGGCCGAGTCCGGTCTGGGCGACACAAGTGAAACACCTGGTGATGATACGCCACAACCATTGGATGAAGATCAAACACTAACCGGCGATGAGAGAAACAATACGTTGTCTGGGGGTTCGGGCAATGACGTTCTGGACGGACAGGGTGGTATTGATCATTTATGGGGTAATGATGGCGACGATACCCTGAGAGATGGCCCAGACAACGGTACTATGCGGGGTGGAGAAGGCAGCGATACTTATTTGTATGGTATTGGAGACGGCAGCTGTTTCATCCAGAACCGGGACACCGATGGTGGTATTGATGTTCTGCGTTTTCTAGAAGGGATATCATCCGAAGACATTGTTCTGACCCGTGACAGAACCAATCTGCAGCTCAACATAAATGGCCAAGCTATTACCGTTGTAAGCCAGTTTCAGAATGAAGGCCAGAATGATTACGCCCTTAATGCCATAGAATTTTCCGATGGCACAAGCTGGACGCAAGAGGATATATATAGCCGATTGAGTTTAGGTACTGCACATGCCGATGCATTATATGGCGACTCGACTGGGGATGTCTTGGATGGGCTTGGCGGTGAAGATAGCCTCTATGGCGCCGGAGGTATGGACAGGCTTACGGGCGGCGATGGCAATGACCAACTATTTGGCCAAGATGGCGATGACACACTGGCTGGCGACAGCGGCCATGACAGGCTATATGGAGGTATGGGCAGCGACAGCCTGACCGCAGGGAGTGGCAACGATACCCTTTTCGGTGGTCCGGGCACTGATACCCTGCAGGGCGGCGTCGGGGATGACGACTATTGCTACAGTCTCGGTGACGGCGCGGATATCATCGACAATACCGGAGGCGGCATCGACACCCTCTCGTTCCTGGATGTAACCGCGGATCGTCTCAGCTTCAGTCGCGATGGTGATGATCTGGTGGTGTTGGTGGATGGCGACCTCAGCCAGTCGGTTCGGGTTACGAATCACTTTCTCGGTGGGGATGCCGCGATAGATGCCATCCGTGCCATTGACGGTGCCGAAATCCCGGTTGCCGATGGATTGCAGCAGCCTACCGGTGGCGATGACACTCTCTATGGCGATACCAGTGCGGATACCCTGGAGGGCCTGGCGGGTAATGACACCCTCTATGGCATGGATGGGGATGATACCTTGCGTGGTGGTACGGGAAATGACCACCTATCCGGCGGCAATAATGATGACCTGTTGGTAGGTAATGCAGGCGACGACCACCTGTATGGCGACGCAGGCAATGACCATTTGCTTGGTGGCGCCGGGGTGGATGAAATCTACGGTGGTGATGGCAATGATTGGATCCGCGGCAACGGTGGCGATGGCGACATCCTCAATGGCGGCGCTGGCAGCGACATCTATGTCTTCGGTACCGGCGACGGCGACACCATTATCCAAAATCACGATACCGGCGAGGGCCGCCGGGACGTGTTGCGTTTTCGTGGCGGTATCGAACCGGGTGACATTGAAATCAGCCGCAGCAATCATGATCTGCTTCTAACGCTGCAAAGCAGTGGCGAAGTTATCACGGTCAGCGGCTTTTTCCTCGATGAGAATGGCTGGACGCACGCCCTTGACGAGATCCATTTCGAGGACGGTACGCGCTGGGATACCGAAACAATCCTGGCCCAGGTGCCGCTGGGTAGTGGTGGTGATGACATACTGGTTGGCTCGGGTGTGGACGAGACCCTGATCGCAGGCGCGGGGAACGACACCCTGGACGGCACTCTCGGCAACGATCGCCTGCTAGGCGGCGAGGGTGACGATACCTATATCTATCGCGGTGGCCAGGACACCCTTGAGGAAACGGCGGGTATCGATCACCTGCGATTTGAAAACGGCATCAGCTTCAATCAAGTTGCCTCCGATCTGCTCAGGTCTGGTGACGATCTGGTAATGCGTGTCGATGGCGGACCGGATCAAATCACCCTGCGCAACTTCTTCCTGGGCGGCAATCATCTGCTCGAGACTGTCGAGTTCGCCACCGGGGGCTCGCTGACGGCGGATCAGATCTTCAGCGCGTTTGGTCTATCCGTGCCGACCGCAACAAGTGTTTTTAACCAAACCATCGATGGCACATCGGCCAGTGATAGCGCTTTGAGCGGAGGCGATCAGGCCGATTTGATCTCCGGCTACAATGGTGACGATACCTTGATCGGTGGCGCCGGTGACGATCGGCTTGAAGGGAGTAATGGCGCCGATACCCTAACGGGAGGTGCAGGCAATGATCAACTCGTCGGCGGCCGAGGCGACGACACCTACATCTTTTATGCCGGCGACGGTCAGGATTCTATAGACAACCAGGGCGGCGGGCTCGACACCTTGCACTTCGAGGGTATCGATTACAATCAGGTGGCGAGCGGCCTAATGCGCACGGGCGATAACCTGATTCTGCAGGTGAGCGGTGGCAGTGACCAAGTTACCTTGCGGGACTACTTCAAAGGTGGTGATCACGCCGTCGACCGGATTGTCTTTGCCACCGGTGGTGAGCTTACCTCTGCCCAGCTATTCAGCGTCTTTGGACTGGCTGATCCCGATCCGGCCGGATCACCAGACTATCCCGGTTTGCCGGATGAACGCAACTTCGCCACGGTAACCCAGGGGGACGGGGAGAATAGCAGCTATATCGCCGGATCCGGCGCCGACTTCATCGACGCGGGCGCGGGAGACGATATGCTCCATGGTGGTTTGGGTAATGACTATCTGATCGGTGGTTACGGCAGCGACACTTATCTGATCGGGGCTGGTTCGGGCCAGGATATCATCAATAACTTCGATGCCGATGATACAGGTAGCGATACGCTAGGTTTCGAGTCGGCTGCCATCGAGGATCTCTGGTTCAGTCGCAACGGCAACGATCTGACAATTACACAGGCGGGTACGGATGACCAAGTGACGATTGCCCAGTGGTATGCCGCGCCGGCAAACGAGGTCGACAGGATCGAAGCCGCGGGATCGGTGCTGCTCAATAACCAGGTGGATCTACTGGTGGCCGCAATGGCTGCCTACGATGTACCCGCAGGCGTAGGGAATGTGATACCGCAGGATGTGAAAGACAATCTTCAACCGGTATTAGCCGAAAACTGGCAGACGATTGTATAGTGTTTGGTATGCGTCTGGTAAATAGAGGAGGGGTTTTCCCCTCCTCTGAAATGAGTTTAGAAATGAAATGGAGTTTCTATGCTAGATAGGCTGATAACACCAACGTAGAGTCATATCTTTCAATCGAGTACATGATTTACGGATCAGAGTACCTAATTGCATAACTTCTCCGGGAAGCTAAAACATCAAGAGGATAGACAGCTTCCCCCCCCATCGGTACAATACCTGGCCAACCATTTCGGACGCACTCCTCGGTCGTCGCGCCCGGAACCAACTGTTTTCGCATTCCCCGGGGCAGGCACTTCGTGACCTGCCCCTTTTTGCACGCCTGTAGTGGAGAGATTCTTGAGAAAACCGGCAATTCTGGTCCTGGAGGATGGCAGCCAGTTCAGGGGCGAGGCCATCGGCGCCGAGGGTGAAACCGTCGGCGAGGTGGTTTTCAACACGGCGATGACCGGTTATCAGGAGATTCTCACCGATCCCTCCTATCGCAAGCAGATCGTCACCCTGACCTATCCCCATATCGGCAATACCGGCATCAACCAGGAGGACGAGGAGTCGGGGCATATCCATGCCGCCGGTCTGGTGATCCGCGATCTGCCGCTGATCACCAGCAACTGGCGCTCCGAGGAGTCCCTCGAGCACTACCTACAGCGAAACAACATTGTCGCCATCGCCGGTATCGACACCCGTAAGCTGACCCGCGTTCTGCGGGAGAAGGGTGCGCAAAACGGCGCCATTGT
>NATV01000121.1 GCA_003094535.1 gamma proteobacterium symbiont of Ctena orbiculata
CTTGTCAGCGAGGGGGAATTCACATAACCTCACTGCATGGCAACGCTTCAGCATAACCAAAGATTATTGCTGTTTATCCTTTTGCTTCTGTCACTCAACGTCGCGCCGCTGCAGGCCGAGTCCGAAGTGGTGCGAATCGGTGTGTTGAGTCATCGTGGCGATAAGGCCACCTTGAGGGCGTGGAGTCCCACGGCTCATTTCCTCACCTACCATATACCGACGCACAAGTTCGTTATCCAGCCGTTGAAGTTCGATGAAGTCAATCCCGCGGTGGAGCAGGGAAAGATCGATTTTGTTCTGGTCAATCCCGGTATCTACGTCAATCTCGAAGTCAAATATCGTGTCTCCCGAATCGCGACTCTCTACAATCGGCGCAACGATGTGCCCTACAAGATCTTCGGCGGCGTCATCTTCACCCGCAAGGATCACCCGGAGATCAATACCCTGGAGGATCTGCGCGGCCACACAATGATGGCGGTGGATGCCACCTCCCTGGGCGGTTTTCAGATGGCGATGCGGGAGATGGTGGAGAAGGGTATAGATCCCTACAGTGATCTGGAGGCGTTGCGTTTTGGCGGTATCCACGACCGGGTGGTGATGGCTGTGCTCAAGGGCGAGGTCGATATCGGTACCGTGCGTACCGATATCCTGGAACGCATGGCGACGGCAGGTACCATCGATCTGGCTGATTTCCGTATCGTCAATCCACAAAACGTCGCGGAGTTCCCATTCGCCCTGAGCACCCGTCTTTACCCCGAGTGGCCGTTCAGTAAAGTGGCCCATACCGCGG
Organism: gamma proteobacterium symbiont of Ctena orbiculata; assembly: GCA_003094535.1. GTDB lineage: Bacteria > Pseudomonadota > Gammaproteobacteria > Chromatiales > Chromatiaceae > Thiodiazotropha. Next base: position 791 of record NATV01000121.1, read on the forward strand.
ACAGCCTGGCGCAGAAGGTGGCGGTGGCGCTGCTGAACATGCATCATGACCATGCGGCCGCCCTCGCCGGCAACTATGCGGGATGGACCATACCCCTCGACTACCAGCCGGTGCACGATCTGTTTATGACCCTCAAGCTGCCGCCCTATCAGTATCTCGGCAAGTTCACCCTGTCGGATGCCATCAGTCGTTATTGGTATTGGTTCCTTGGGGGGGTGATGATGCTGCTCTTCATGATCGTCATGACCCTCTGGGTAATGCGTCTGAACCAGGCGATCAAGAAGGCGAAGGAGCGCCTCGAGATGCAGCATGAACTGATCCTCGATTCGGTGGCGGACGGCATCTACGGGGTTGATCTGCAGGGCCGCTCCACCTTTTTCAACAGGGCAGCGGAGCGTATCACCGGCTGGAAGGCCGATGATGTTATCGGCCGTAATCAACATGAAATACTCCACCATACCCATGCGGACGGATCGCCCCACAAGGCGGAGGAGTGTCCGGTCTACCAGACCTTCCGCGAAAATCAGGCCCGCTATGTATCCGACGATGTCTTCTGGCGCAGGGACGGCAGCAGCTTTCCGGTGGAGTACAGCAGCACCCCGATCTGGGACGACAGCGGCAAGACCGTGGGTAGCGTGGTGGTGTTTCGCGATACCACAAGGCGCAAGCGGGCGGAGGAGGAGGCGCGTCAACACCAGTTGGAACTGGCCAGGGCGGGGCGTCTCAGCACCATGGGGGAGATGGCCTCGGGCATCGCCCATGAACTCAACCAGCCACTGACAGCGATCTCCACCAATGCCCAGGCGAGCATCCGCATCCTCGAATCGGACAGCTCAAACACCAATGTCTGTATCGATGTCATGGAGCGCATCGCTGCACAGGCGGACCGTGCCGGTGAGATCATACGTCAACTGCGCCGGCTCGTGCGTAAGGAGCCCCTGGAGCGAAGCGAAGGCAATGTAAATGACCTGGTCAATGCCGTGGCGCTGTTGATCTGGCCCGATGCCAGGAAGGCGTCGGTAAAGCTGGAACTCGATCTCGATGAGACACTACCCGCAATCCCGCTGCAGCCGATTCAGATAGAACAGGTGATCCTGAATCTGGCGCGCAACGCCATCGAGGCCCTGCAGGAGAAGCGAAGCGGTGAACGCAAACTCTACATCGGCACCCAGAACAAGGCAGCCAGATCGATCGCGGTTATCGTGCGCGACAACGGACCAGGAGTGAAGCAGGAGCTCGCCAGTACCCTGTTTGATCCATTTGTAACCGGCAAGCCCCAAGGGATGGGGCTGGGTCTCTCCATCAGTTACGGGATCATCGAGGCCCACGGTGGTAAACTCTCTCTCAACCCGGCCTACGAGGAGGGCGCGGAGTTCGATTTCTACCTGCCATTTGCGGAGATGAGCTAGTGGATCAGTCAAAGCCGACAGTATTCGTTGTTGATGACGATGAGGAGGTGCGCGGCGCGCTGAAACTGCTCTTCGAATCGGTCGGTCTCCCCGTCATTTGCTACCCTTCAGCTGTGGATTATCTGGATCAGTTCAACGAGCTTCTGCCGGGCTGCCTGGTTGTGGATATCCGCATGCCGGGGATGAGCGGGCTCGATATGCAGGAGAAGCTCGCCGAGCGACCGATCCACCCCCCGGTGATCATCATCACCGGACACGGGGATGTGCCGATGGCAGTGCGTGCGGTACAGGCGGGGGCGGTGGACTTTATCGAGAAGCCCTTTCGCGACCAGATCCTCCTAGACAGTGTTCATCGTGCCATCGAGATGGATGCGGAGCGGCGTGGCGAGGCCTCGCGCCTGTCGGAGATACGCGAACACCTGAATCAGCTGACACCGCGGGAGCGGGAGGTTCTCGATCTGGTCATCAGCGGCATGCGCAACAAGAATATCTCCGAACAGCTGGGCATTACCCTGTCCACAGTGGAGGCCCATCGCTCCAGGGTGATGGAGAAGATGCAGGCCGACTCGCTGTCCCATCTGATGCGTATGATGCTTACCCTGGAAAAGGATTAAGGAAAACCTTAACCAGCACTCGAGTATGTCAGGATTTTCATGCTCCCACAAAGAGTTACATAATAATGCCTCCCCATACCCTGTCCGGAGCAAGACAATGGGGATCGGCCAGCTGGATGGCCGGGAGGTAGTGATAAAAACAGGCGCCTTCCGGCAATTCAGCTGGTCTTTTTGTTGCACTGTCGGATTCCGCATAGAAATGGCCACGATATTAGAAAAGCCTGGT